>NZ_PYWN01000281.1 GCF_003049505.1 Metasolibacillus meyeri | reverse complement strand
ATAGCATTTCGAAAAGTAATGAATTTTCAATGGCAAAATTAAATCAAGGATTAACATTAAATCAAATGCAGTTGCTTGCATTCGCTATCTATTCAACTCAAAAAAACGGTGTAACTGAATTTCGAAAGGCTGATTTTGAAAAAAAGTTTAGTATAGATCAATATCGGACAGATGATGCAAAGAAAGATTCGCGACGTATTTTAAGTTTGCAAGTTGGATTAGAAGATTTAGAAGATGATACATTTGAATATTGGAATGTATTCCAAAGAATGAAGTATTCTGGAGGACTTTTTAAATTTGTTTGGTCTGAAGAAATGGTCCCTCATATCTTAGAACTGAAAGAAAAGTTTGTAACCACTGATTTAACTATTACTTCACAATTTAAAAGTGGTTTCAGTTGGACGTTATATGATTATTTAAAAGCTCA
>NZ_PYWN01000280.1 GCF_003049505.1 Metasolibacillus meyeri | reverse complement strand
GCAACCGGCTGTTAACCGGTTGGTCGCAGGTTCGAGTCCTGCCTTCGGAGCCATTTATGGGGAAGTACTCAAGAGGCTGAAGAGGCGCCCCTGCTAAGGGTGTAGGTCGGGTAACCGGCGCGAGGGTTCAAATCCCTCCTTCTCCGCCATCGAAGCATGGCCCGTTGGTCAAGTGGTTAAGACACCGCCCTTTCACGGCGGTAACACGGG
>NZ_PYWN01000032.1 GCF_003049505.1 Metasolibacillus meyeri | reverse complement strand
TCACCAATCAGTGGGGGATGAGGAAAACCCCCACTGATTGAAGGTTCACTTTATCATATTTTGTTGATTTAAACAGATTGTAAGTTTTATCATACTGGTTAATGAATCGTTTAATTGCAATACGGTGAAATAACAACTATAACAGAGGAAGTCGTGTTTACGAACCAATATACAAAGTTCAATCAAGTGAAGTATAATGTGATTACATGGTTTAATCGACTAGTAGATTTCTTCATTGAAACCTTCTAAAGCTTTGGAGGCCATATAGAAATGAAAAAAATATTCACTTTTTTTGTCATAGCAATTGTTATACTTGCAGGGTGTAACAGTAGTGCAGCGACAAAAAATCATCGCGAGGAAGTAAGGAAAGCGAATTTATCGATTTGGCTTCCAGAATGGCAGCTAAAATCGAATATAGAGAATGTTGGGAATTCATATGAAGGTTTACAAAGCTTGCGTGTTTTTGGTGCTTATTTTGATGGCAATGACAAGCCGTTTTTAACGGAAACAGCAGCGAAAGTATACGAGCATATGCACGATAATTATCGAGATAGCCATACGATACTTTTAACCTTTATTAATGATTATGTTGTAGAGGGCAGGCCATCTGTGCAAAAGGACGGCACATTGCTTCATCGTTTTGTCAAGGATGAGCAGGCACGTAAGAAGCATATTAATGATATTATTGCGATGACTGAACAATTTCCTGTTGATGGTGTTGAAATTGATTATGAAAAAATAGCAAAAGAGGATACAGCAAATTATATTTTGTTTTTACAAGAGCTCTATGAGGTGCTAGAAAAAAGGGGCTTGTCGATGCATGTTGTAGTAGTGCCAAGCTTCCCATTCGAAAATCCTTTACCAGATGGACCGAGCTATACGGTGATGGCCTATAATGTGCATGGCTACCATAGTGGCCCAGGAGCAAAAGCGACTTTTTCTTTTTTAGATCAGCTTCTTGTAAGGCTCGAAAAGTCCAATCAGCAATTTAGTATCGCCTTTGCGACAGGTGGTTTCACTTGGCCAAAAAGTGGGAAAATTACGGCATTAACAGGTGATGAAGCAGAAAAATTAGTTGCTTCTACAAATGCAACAATAAAGCGTGATCAAAATAGTCATGCTATCTATTTCCATTATAACGACAATGGCATGGATTATGAAGCGTGGTATGCGGATGCGGAAACTTTGCAAAAGTGGGTTGCCTATGTGCAGGAGAAAGACCCAAAATATGAGCATTTCGTCTTATGGCGTGCAGGGGGCCTTAGTGCGGGCACTATCGAGTGGATTGCAGCACAGCAACAATAAAGTGAATCTTCAATCATTGGGAGGTGAACGTCCCTCAATGGTTGGTGATAAAAGGGGGCGTGTTAGGTTTTTTGCCTAACACGCCCCTTTAATTCCCTGTATGGAAAGCGAAAAGAATTGCCGCAAATTAAAGTTTCGCTTTATGACAATGTGCGAAGCTGCTCATTTAAGTAAGCGGCTTGCTGAAGTGCTAGCTTATCATTGTGAATCGTTCCAGGCTTACGCGCCTCTCCGATAATATACGAATAAAATTCGATTTTTAAAAAGTCAAATGTATATTGGCATTGTTGAATCAAGGGTAAGCCTTTAATGCGCGGCTGGTCACCGCCAACTGCGATAACGACGGCTTTCATCGTTTTTAAATGCTCCGTTACATTTGGATAGCGCGTGTCTCGAATAGCGTGGCTAAAACGATCAATGACATTTTTCATCGTGCCTGACATGCTATACCAATAAATTGGTGTCGCTAACACGAGCAAATCGCTTCTTAAAATAGCCTCCAACACTTTCGTGTAATCATCATCGACAGGATGAAAGCCTTCATCCGTATGGCGTAAATCCTCAATCGCCTTAATGTTTAAGTCTTTTAATTGAATCGTTTCATAGGACAGTCCCTGCAATGCCGCATGTGCGAGTTGCTCACTGTTGCCGTCAGTTCTTGTACTTCCTGTTAAAAGTAAAATTTTCATTTCTCTACTCCTTTTTAAAAGTTAATAGCTTTTCACATAAATATAGTATATGCTAAAAAACACTAACTTGATTCAATGGCGATTCCAAACAATTAACTAGCCTCAGAGGAATAACATGGAGTATGATTAGCTAAGTTATAATATCAGAACAATCAGTGAATTTTGAAGGGAGTGAGAAAGTGCTTCAATGAAACTAATACATTATTTTCATCCACTTGTGTGGATTATTTTATTCGGAACGATTTTCACGCGCATTGCTAGTTTTATGACAATGCCATTTTTAGCAATTTATTTACATAATGTGCATGGCGCATCGCCAATGCTTATTGGTCTTACGATAGGTATTGCCCCACTTTTCGCGACATTTGGAGGCTTTTTAGGCGGTTATTTAACAGACCGCTTTGGGCGCAAAGTGATTATTATTGTCACGATTTTTGTTTGGGGAAGCGTATTTTTTGGCTTCGCTCTGACAACCTTTGCATTGCTATTTGTCGCTTTAAATGCGATCAATGGTCTATGTCGCTCCTTTTTTGAGCCAGCAACTCAAGCATTGATGATTGATTTTACGGACAATGAGAAAAAGCGTCGCCTGTTTTCTGTGCGTTATACAGCGATTAACATTGCTGCTGTTATAGGCCCTTTGGTAGGTGTGATGATTTCGACTTTAGCGAGCCCTGTCATTCCATTCATTATAACAGGTGTCATGTATGTAGTTTATGGCTTGTTTTTAATTGGTGTCTTGAATAAATATGAAATGCGTCAAAAACGATTGGCAGATGGACAAAATATCGCTAGTATTTTGCGTGTTGTGTTCTCCGATTATAAGTTATTGTTATTTTTAGCTGGTGGTACATTAATTGGTCTTGGCTATGCACAATTTGATTCGACATTACCACAATTTATTCAGTTAAAATTAGAGGACGGTGTAAAGCTTTATTCGCTACTTATTTCCTTAAACGCAGTCGTTGTTTTAATCTTACAGTTACCAATTAGTATGCTAGCAGAAAAAATTTCAATATTAGCTTCGCTTATTGCAGGTATTATTTTCTTTGCGCTTGGTTTAATGCTATTTGGTATGGCCAATACCGCGTGGCTATTTATTATAGCGATGATTGTTTTTACAATTGGCGAAATTTTTGCTTTTCCAATGATGAATGCTGTTATCGAAGAAATTGCTCCAGAAACACAGAAAGCCACTTATTTAGGCGCCTCTCAATTAAAAAATATTGGTGGCTTTATAGGACCTGTATTAGGTGGTTGGCTATTAATTCACTTACAGGCGCAATTGTTCTTTATTGTGGCATTACTCGTATTAATGAGTATTCCATTTTATAGACGTGCATTTTAAGAGAAGGCTGATGGAAACCCGTCAGCCTTCTTTTTGCATATATTCTTTAACGAGAAAGCAAAACCAATTGCATACAGGTTCAACTCGCAAATTATTCAGCATACCTTGTATGATAGCGGGGCGAGGTTTAGAAGATTGCAGCTGCTCTTTAATAATATTGACGGAATCTTGCAGCACTTCATCATCCAAATAAGAACTCAATATGCTTGCTTCATGTATAATATTTTCCGCTGTAATTAATGTTTCATCTGCGGATTGGATTGCGACCATTTCCTTTGTAATAAAAGGCGTTTTTGCGTGTGTAGCAATAATTGTTGTTTTTTCAACAAGGCTCTTAGCAAGTGTTTGTAAATCGTATGGATGACCATTGATTTTATGGAATAAATGCTCTGAGTAGCCTGAAATAAAGCCGCGTACAATCACTGCTAAATCATATACATGTGCTTCTGCCTGTGGGTAAAGCTCCAATAATAAATTTTCAATCAGCTTATTCATTAGCGTATCGTAATGTGCCATTTTTTTAATAAAGTCCTCATTGACGAACTGTGTATGCTCTTTGAAAAAGACTGAGGCAAGTGTGGCATGCTCCTGCAGGATTGAAAAAATTTGATAGTAATAGTTATAGAGCTTTTCCTCATTGTTTTGACTTTCTGTGACTGCTTGGTCAATCCTTGCCGCAACATCTTTCACAAAATAGTCAATAATTGCGATGATGAGCTCATCCTTTGATTTAAATGATAAGTAAAAAGCCCCTTTGGATATGCCACAAGCCTCTGTTATTTGTTGAACGGATGTCGCATCAATTCCCTTTGTAGCAAAGAGCTGAGCGGCCGTTTCTAAAATAAGTTGCTTCTTTGACATAAATTTAACCACCTCTCTGAATTGACAACTGACCGATTAGTCATTATTATAGGATTTGTGAAAAAAAGTGTCAAGGAAGGGTTGGTATAAACGTGCAATCTTTAGTCAATTTTGTTTTGAAAAATAAGCTAGCTGTATGGTTATTAACGATTATTATTACCGCTTCAGGTATTTATTCAGGCACGCGAATGAAGATGGAATCAATTCCAGATATTTCGATCCCGTATTTAATTGTTGTAGGTGTGTATCCTGGAGCAACACCTGAGCAAGTAATGGACGATATATCCATACCATTTGAGAAAAAGGTAGAGAGTTTAGAAGATGTGAAATCGGTTTTTTCAACGTCATCATCGAACGTTTCACAAGTGCAAATCGAGTATGATTATGGCGTTGATATGGATGAGAAAAAGCGTCAATTAGAATCAGCTTTAGATGACATTGTCTTACCAGAGGGAGCACAAAAGCCTTCTGTTATGGCAATTAGCATGAATATGATGCCTGTTGTTGCATTATCCGTAAGTAGCTCACAAGAAGACATTGTGGACCTGACTTCAACAGTAGAAGATATTATTCTACCAAAGCTTAATAAAATTGAAGGTGTTGCATCGGCTTCCATCACAGGTCAGCATATCGAGCAAGTATCATTCAAATATGACGAAGCGAAAATGGCAGAGCTTGGCTTAACAGAAGAGACGGTTAAGCAAATGATTCAAGCAAGCGATATGGCTTTATCGCTAGGTCTATATGAATTTACTGTCGGTGAGCAAGCTGTTTCTGTCGATGGAAAAGTACAATCAGTTGATGAATTAAAAGAATTATTAATTCCTGTTACACCATCAGCGGAAAATCCATCGCCATTTGTTCGTTTAGGCGATATTGCAACAATTGAAGTGCAAGGGAAAGTTCAATCCATTTCACGTACAAACGGTGAAGATTCAATTAGTGTGCAAATTGTCAAAGCGCAAGATGCGAATACTGTAACAGTTGTCAATGCAGTGAAAGATTTAATTGAAGAGGAAACAGCAAGAATTGATGGCTTAATCATTGATGTATCGCTTGACCAAGGGAAACCAATTGAAGATTCGGTTTTCACGATGATTGAGAAAGCAGTATTCGGTGGTGCTATCGCTGTATTAATTATTTTACTGTTCTTACGTGATTTCAAATCGACAATTATTTCGATTATTTCGATTCCAGTATCTGTCTTTATGGCATTGCTATTATTGAACTGGATGGATATTACGTTAAATATTATGACGCTAGGTGCGATTACGGTTGCGATTGGACGCGTTATTGATGATTCCATCGTCGTCGTGGAAAATATTTATCGTCGTATTCACTTGAAGCAAGAAAAATTAACAGGTCGCGCGTTGATTCGTGAGGCAACAATTGAAATGTTCAAGCCAATTTTATCATCTACATTAGTAACAGTGGCGGTATTTGCACCGTTAATGTTCGTGAGTGGTATGGTTGGTGAGCTATTTATGCCATTCGCGTTAACGATGTCATTTGCATTAGGTGCATCATTATTAGTGGCGATTACAATTGTACCAGCATTATCTCACTTCTTGTTCCGCAAGAAAATTTATGGTGAAAAGACAGAAAGTCAGCATAAAGAGGCTGGTAAATTAGCAGCTTGGTATAAAGGCGTATTAGAAAAAGCATTAAACCATAAAGTTATTACATCGCTCATTGCGATTGCAATGCTTGTTGGTTCATTAGCATTAACACCATTAATTGGCTTTAGCTTCTTAGGTTCACAGGAAGAAAAGGTCATGTATTTAACGTATACACCAGCAACAGGTGAGCTAAAAGATGAAACAGAGAAGAACGTTCACATCGTGGAGCAAGAATTAATCAAGCGCGATGATGTGGATATCGTGCAAGTATCAATTACAGATGCTGAAAGTGCTGACCCTGCAACAATGATGATGGGTGGCGCAGGTGGCGGTGCATTGATGTACTTAATTTTTGATCCAGATATGAAGGATTTCCCAGGCGCTCGTACAGAGGTAGAGGACTATGTGTTCAATATTGGGCAATCAGGTGAATGGAAGTCACAAGATTTCGCTGCAATGGGCATGGGCTCAAGCGAAGTAAGCTACACATTATATAGTGAAAATCTTGATAATCTACGTAAATCGGTTGAGCAAGTAGAGGAAGCGTTGCGAAGCGTTGACGGCTTGGAAGATGTGAAGTCAGATAACGAAAACCCTTATGTGGAGCACGTATTAAAAGTAGAGCAACAAAACGTTCTGCAATACGGCTTAACGACAGCGCAAATCGTGATGGCTTTAGCGCCACAGGGCACATCTGAAACATTGACGACTGTCGAGCATAACGGTAAAGATATTAATGTGATTGTACAGCGTGAAGCGAGAACTGCGGCGAAATCAATCGACGATATTTTAGCAACAGAAATTCCAACAGCACTAGGCACAACAATGAAAATTGGAGACTTAGTAGAAGTGGAAGAAAGCACAGCATTAAATTCGTTAACACGTTCAAAAGGTGAGTATTTTGCAACAGTGAAGGCAAAAATTGTTGGCAACGATATTTCCAAAGCAACTGCTGCTGCGGATAAAAAAGTGGACGAATTAGATTTACCAAAAGGTGTGACAACAGGCGTTTCTGGTGTTGCGGCAGACATGATCGAAGCATTTACGCAATTAGGTATTGCGATGCTTGCGGCGATTGCTATTGTTTACTTCATTCTTGTTGTGACATTTGGTGAAGGGTTAGCGCCATTCGCGATTTTATTCTCATTACCATTCGCAGTAATCGGTGCATTTGTTGGTCTATTCGTCACAGGGCAAACGATTTCTGTATCTGTTATGATGGGTCTCCTCATGTTGATCGGTATCGTCGTCACGAACGCCATTGTATTAGTTGACCGTATTATTCATATGGAACGCGAAGGTATGGTGATGCGTGAGGCAATTTTAGAAGCAGGGATGACACGTTTACGTCCAATTTTAATGACAGCAATCGCAACAATTGGTGCGATGTTACCGATGGCATTTGGTAGCGCAGGTGGCGGCTTGATTTCAAAAGACTTAGCTGTAACCGTAATTGGTGGTTTACTATCATCAACATTATTGACATTAGTTGTTGTACCAATCGTCTATGAATTACTTTCAAAAATGCTGAAGAAAAATCGTAAAGATATCGAAGAAAATTAATAAATTTGGGGCTGTAGGAGATTTTCCTACAGTCTTTTTGTTTTTGTGTAGTAAGGAAAAATAGAAAATGGTATCGTAATAAAAAGGGGGAGAATTTATGGAGCATTATCATATTGCAATTATTGGCGCAGGACCTGGTGGTTATGTTGCGGCGATTCATGCTGCCAAGAGTGGCTTAAAGGTGGCACTTATAGAAAAAGATAAAGTTGGCGGTGCTTGCTATAATGTGGGCTGTATCCCATCAAAAATTATGCTAGAGCATAGCAAGCTTGTGCAGGAAATCCGTCGTGGCACAGATTGGGGCATTACGGTACCGACAATTGATATTGATTTTCCAAAGTTAATGCAGCGTAAAGATGCTGTAGTCGCAGAGCTTTTGGATAATATTGAAGGCTTTATTGAAAGCGCACAAATCACGATGTACCGTGGAGAAGCAAGCGTGACTGCGGAGCGCAAAGTGATGGTTGGCGAGGAAGCGCTTACAGCGGATCATGTTGTTTTAGCGACGGGTAGTCGCCCATTTGTACCGCCTTTTAAAGGCATTGAAACAGCAAATTATTATACGACAGATACATTTTTTTCTATTGAAAAATTGCCGAAGCAGCTAACGATTATTGGCGGTGGTGTCATTGCTATCGAAATGGCATTTGCGCTAGCTCCAATGGGCACGAAAGTAACTGTCTTAAATCACAGTCAAGATATTTTACAAACAGAGGAGCCCGATGCGCGCCCAATTATCCGCCAACGTATGGCGCAACTAGGCATTGAACTTGTAACCGATTTTACATTTGAAGAAATTCGCAACGATGAAATACATACGTCAAAAGGGGTCTTTACGTATGAAAATTTATTGTTCGCAACAGGTCGTCGCCCAAATACACAAATCGCTGAAGCTTTAGAATTAAAAATGGATGGTCGCTTAATTGCGGTCAATAACCATTATGAAACGAGTATCCCAAGTATTTTTGCGATTGGTGATTTAGTTGGCGGCTTCCAGTTAGCCCATTCGGCAAGCGCAGAAGGTGTACATGCAGTGGACTATATTTTAGGCAAGCATCCACGCGTAATTAATCAACAAGTAATCCCACGCTGTGTTTATACACATCCTGAAATTGCAACATTCGGCATGCTGGAGCATGAGGCACCAGCAGATGCGATTGTCACGAAAATGTATTTGCCAACAAATCCGAAAGCATTACTTGAAGGTAATATTCAAGGCTTTATGAAATTTGTTGCAAGCCCTGAAGGTGACATTTACGGCGCTTGTGTTGTAGGGGATGGTGCGACAGAAATGATTAATGCCATGCTCGCATGTAAAATTACAGGTGGCTCTGTGAAAGACTTAGCTCGTATGGTGTTCCCACATCCAACTGTAAGTGAGCATATCGGTGATGCGGCACGCGCAGTTTTCGGCAAAGCAATTCATTTGAAAGCATAATGATAGTTTGCTATAATAAAGTTTAGGTGCCAAACCTACGTAAAGCTTCGGCTTTACAACAGAAGCGTCCATTAACAGCACGGATTCGCTGGGAAGCTTCTGCCAAAGAGCAGGGAGATGAGCCCCTGCTCGTTTTTTTTATGTCTTGGAAAAAGCAGATAAGGATGAAAATTGGCGAAGCGCTGATATATTAAAAAATTCGCTGATATATCTATGAAAAGCGCTGATATAATTGAAAAAGCGCCGATATATTCTCGAAACTCGCTAATATTATGACAAATTGCTGATAGAATCATAAGAAATACATATAAAAAGCAAGCATCCACCAGTCAACTGACGATGGAGGCTTGCTTTATTTTTTAAAGGATTTTAATTTCTCATAAATACTAGCCATCCGCTTTTCTTCCCCTGCAATAACAGGCTTGTAAAATTCTGTTCCGACAAGTATATCAGGTAAATATTGCTGATCAACCCAGCCACCAAAAGTGCCAATTGGCGTGTCGTGTGGATATTGATAGCCGACATGTCCAAGTGTTGTTGCCCCTGCATAATGGGCATCCTTTAAATGATTTGGGATGTCACCAGTTTTGCCAGCATGAATGGCTGCAATGGCGGCATCGAGCGCTTGATACGCAGAATTGGATTTATCGCTTAAGCACATTTCAACAACAGCGGCAGCAAGGGGAATGCGAGCCTCTGGTAGCCCCAGCTTTCCAGCGGCATCGGTTGCTGCATTGACATGTGCACCAACAGCGGGGTTTGCTAAGCCGATATCTTCATAGGCAATAACTAAGAGACGTCTACAGACAGCAACTAAATCGCCTGATTCTAATAAATGTGCTAAATAATATAAAGCAGCATTTGTATCGCTACCACGAATGGATTTTTGCAAGGCGGATAATAAATTATAAAAATGCGAGCCGCCTTTATCACCATAGACGCCGATTCGTTTCGCTAAATGCTCAATTGCGCGGTCGCTAAGCACGGTTATGCCATCTTTTTCATCAGAGGCATAGTACACTGATTCAAGTAATGTTAACGATTTACGTGCGTCCCCATTACTAGCCTCTGCTATTTTTATCAGTTGCTCATCCGTGGCAGAAATGCCGAGCTTGCCAAGTCCGCGTTCTTCATCTGTTAGCGCTTGCTTTAGCAATGTACTTACATCTTCAACGGTTAAACGTCTAAGCTGCAAAATTTCCCCGCAGCGTGAACGAATAGCAGGATTGACGCTATGGAATGGATTTTCTGTCGTTGCCCCAATTAAAACAATCGAACCATTTTCTACATGAGGTAGCAGCGTGTCTTGTTGCAATTTATTAAAGCGATGAATTTCATCTAAAAATAAAATAACTTTACCAGACATCCTTGCATCCATCACAACTTGTTCAATATCGCTTTTTCCTGCTTGTGTTGCATTTAAAGCAAAAAATGGTAGCTTTGAGCTACCTGCAATGGCACTTGCGATTGATGTTTTGCCAACACCAGGAGGACCGTAAAGGAGCATGGATGGCACATGTCCTTTGGTGATCATTTTGTAAAGAGCACTATCCTTGCCAATAATGTCTTGTTGTCCTACGACTTCATCTAAATTGCGCGGTCGCATTTTATAAGCTAAAGGTTCATTGTGCATAAATATCACCAACTTTTTATTGTAATTGCATTTGATTCCTCATTACTAAAAAACATTAGACGAATCAAAATAAACATAGCTTAGAAATAAGCAAAGGGGGCTATAAAGCCATGAATCATATTTGGCAAATCGAGAATGCTTAATCTTTTTGAAAAATCCAACATAACGAAAATCACCAATCGCCCGTATAAGAAAAATGATAGCGCCTATAAAGCAAGCAATTGAAGATAGTCTAGTTGCTTGTAAGCTTTGGATGTAGCCTGCTTGTACAGCGATGAGACCACTAGCGCAAAGGAGTAGTAATGCAACCAGCAGGGTAACAGGCATTTTAGGTTGAAAAGCTGTATGCTGTGATGCGGTTTTGGACGGAATGACAACGGAAACGCCTAAGCGTCCGCCAAAAGCCCAATATACATGAAACAAAGCAATAATCCATAAGACGCCAATCGCTATTAGATGAAGCATTAATTTTCCCCCTTTACCGATAGAAGTTATTTGCATTATCTAACTGTGCCTATACTTTGTCAAGGGAGCACAATGATCAGAATATAAAAATTTAAAATGAATAAATAAAAGCAAGGTTTTCCTTTGATTGATGATGATTTAAGCTTTCTAAATTGCTTCTTTCGATTAATTTTTGAACGTATTTCCGAGTGGAATAACAGGAAATATGATATAATAAGTCGAATGAATGGACTAGAAAATTAGAGGTGTTATTTATGAAAATATCTACAAAAGGTCGATATGGCTTAACAATTATGATTGAATTAGCGAAACATCACGGAGAAGGGCCGATTCCATTACGTCAAATTGCGGCTGAAAAAGACTTATCAGAAGCCTATTTGGAACAGCTAGTTTCCCCACTGCGCAATGCAGGCTTAGTAAAAAGTGTACGAGGGGCTTATGGTGGTTATATGCTAGCAAATCCACCAGCAGAAATTTCGGCGGCGGATGTTATCCGTGTGCTTGAAGGGCCAATTCAGCCAGTAGAAGGTATTGAAGATGAGGAAGCGCCACAGCGTGAGCTATGGATGCGCATTCGTGATGCCGTGAAAAATGTCTTGGATACAACAAGCTTAGAAGATTTGGCACAGTATACAGAATCTTCACCTACAGATGGCTATATGTTCTATATTTAAGGAGTTTATAACATGACAACAATTTATCTTGATCATGCTGCAACAACGCCCATGTTAAAAGAGGCACTTGCTGAGATGAATGCTGCAATGGAAACTGTATATGGCAATGCATCGAGTATTCATGCGGCTGGACGCGAAGCGCGTAAAGCATTGGATGGGGCACGGGCCATTTTAGCGAAGCAACTAAATACATCGGCAAATGAAGTGGTTTTAACGAGTGGTGGAACAGAAGCGGATAATATGGCGATTTTCGGCGTGGCTTATGCACGACAGCATGAGGGAAAGCATATTATTACGACACAAATTGAGCATCATGCGGTATTACATGCTTGTGAAAAGTTGGAGCGACAAGGCTTTAAGATTACTTATTTGCCTGTAGATGACAAGGGACGTGTTGCAGTCGGTGATGTTGCAAATGCATTGACAGATGACACGATTTTAGTCACGATTATGTATGGCAATAATGAAGTGGGTACATTGCAGCCAATCGAGGAAATTGGCAAGCTACTGAAGGAGCATCCAGCAACATTCCACACGGATGCTGTGCAAGCATTTGGCTTGGAAAACATCGATGTAGAAAAATTACAAGTCGATTTGCTAAGCGCCTCTAGTCATAAAATTGGTGGACCTAAAGGCATTGGCTTGCTTTATATGAGAGCTGGTACAAAGATAGATAGCTTACTTTATGGCGGCTCTCAAGAGAAAAAGCGCCGTGCTGGAACAGAAAATATTCCAGCAGCTGTTGGCTTTGCGAAGGCGGCACAACAAGTGATGGAAATACAACAACAAACACGCCAAGTGTACGCTCGCTATAAAGCTATATTAATGGAAGAGTTTACGCAAGCACATATTGACTTTACAGTGAATGGTGATGAGGAACATATGTTGCCACATATTTTCAATGTGACATTGCCAGGCACAGATGTTGAGTCATTTTTAGTGAACTTGGATATGGCAGGCGTTTTTGTATCAAGTGGTTCTGCATGCACAGCAGGCTCTATTGATCCATCGCATGTCCTAGTTGCAATGTACGGCAAAGATTCAAAGGTTTTGCGCAGCTCCATACGCTTTAGCTTTGGACATAGTTTAAATGAAGAGCTTGTACGTGAGGCTGGAAAACGTACGATAAATATTGTACAACGTCTTGTGAAATAATAAATGCTTCGCGCCTTTTACGCGACAGGATTGAAAAGGTGATTAATGATGATAGAAACAAGAAAACCATCCGAAATTCGTGTAGTCGTTGGGATGTCAGGGGGCGTCGATTCGTCTGTTGCTGCTTATTTATTAAAGCAACAAGGCTACGATGTGATTGGCATCTTTATGAAAAACTGGGATGACACTGATGAAAATGGTGTATGTACCGCGACAGAGGATTATGAGGATGTCATCGCAGTATGTAATCAAATCGGTATACCCTATTATGCGGTGAATTTTGAGAAACAATATTGGGATAAAGTGTTTACGTACTTCCTTGAAGAATATAAAGCGGGCCGTACGCCAAACCCTGATGTTATGTGTAATAAAGAAATTAAGTTTAAAGCATTTTTAGAGCATGCAATGAACCTAGGTGCAGATTATTTAGCGACAGGCCATTACGCGCGCGTGGAACAGCGTGAAGGGGAAACAGCGATGCTGCGCGGTGTTGATAACAATAAAGACCAAACGTATTTCTTAAATCAATTGTCACAGGAGCAATTAAAGCATGTCATGTTCCCAATTGGTCATTTACCGAAGCCAGAAGTGCGCAAAATCGCTGAAGAAGCGGGATTAGCAACGGCGAAAAAGAAAGATTCGACAGGTATTTGTTTTATCGGTGAGCGCAATTTTAAAGAATTTTTAAGCCAATACTTACCTGCACAGCCTGGTAAGATGGAAACATTTGATGGGCAAGTAATGGGGCAGCATGATGGGTTAATGTACTATACATTAGGTCAGCGCCACGGTTTAGGCATCGGTGGAGATGGTGAGCCTTGGTTTGTGTTAGGTAAGGATTTAACGCGTAATGTACTGTATGTTGGACAAGGCTTCCACCATGAGTCACTTTATTCAACGGCATTATCTGCTGTTAAAATGAATTTTACAACTGAAAGAGAGCTACCAAAAGAATTTAACTGCACAGCGAAATTCCGTTATCGTCAAGACGATTCACCAGTAAAGGTAGAATTGCGTCCAGATGGCACTGCTTATATTGAGTTTGCCGAGCCAGTACGTGCGATTACACCAGGGCAAGCGGTTGTTTTGTACGATGGTGATGTGTGCTTAGGTGGCGGAACGATTGATGAAGTATTTAAAAATAGTGAAAAATTAACATTTGTAGGGTAGGAGATTGGCTATGTCTTTGAATGAGCAAGGCATTCAAGCGTTTCAGGAAAAAAAATATGAGGAAGCAGCGCAATTTTTTACGCAGGCGATTGAAGCGGAGCCAAATGATGCACTAGGCTATGTCAATTTCGGCAATTTATTAGCTGTATTAAATGATGCAGAGCGCGCGGAACGTTTTTTCCAAAAGGCGATTACAGTTGATGAAAAATCGGCGACAGCCTATTATGGCTTAGCGAATTTATATTATAACGCAGAGCGCTATATCGAGGCGGCGAAGCTTTATCAAAAATCGATTGAGCATGGCATTGAAGGCGCAGATGCTTATTATATGCTAGCGAAATCATTCGAACGTGAGGAGCAGTATAAGCTTGCATTACCATATATGCAGCGCGCAGCAGAGCTTGCACCAGCCGATTTGCAAATTCGCTTATCATATGGCATATTGCTTTGTTCATTGGAAATGTTCGAAATTGCGCAAGGTGAGTTGCAATTTGTTATTGATGAAGATTGGAACAATGCGGATGCACATTATAATTTAGGTGTGCTTTATGCAGTGTCCACAGAGCGCACCGAAGATGCACTTTATCATTTAAAGCAAGCATTCACATTGCAGCCTGCATTTGATCAAGCCAAATATATTTATGATATGGTCACACAGCGCATGAACTAGCGTATAGCACCCGTCCTTTTTCAGCATACTAATGAAAAAGGGCGGGTTTTATTATGTTAACGGAAAAGCAACTAATGAAATTGCGAAAAATGCTTATTGTCGAAAAAGAAGACATGTCTAAAACCATTGCAGCTAAGGAACCAGTGAGTTTGCGTGATTCGGTTGATGAATTATCACTTCTGTCGAATCATCCTGCCGATTTAGGCACAGAGCTATTCGAGCGCAGCAAGGACTTAACATTGCACACGCAACACTATGACAAGCTTGAACAAATTGACAAGGCCCTTGCCCAAATGGATGAAGACACATATGGAGTTTGTGTTGTTTGTAAGCAGCCAATTCCTTATGACCGTTTATGTGCAATTCCTTATACCAATGTTTGTGTTGAAGATAGTGAAACTGTGGAAAAAATCACAGAGCAGCCCGTTTTGCATCCGTTTCGTGAAGAAGAAGGTGTAAATGCGCTCGAAATTGCGCTGGAGCAAGGGAATTGGGACGCTTATGACAAAGAGGTAATGGGAGATATTGCTGATATTGAGATAGAAAATTTACCAGCGCAAGTGGAAGAGGATATGGACATGTAAAAGGCTATAAGGGAAGCGAGTTGCTTTCCTTATAGCCTCTTGATTATGCTTGACTAATCACCGCATCCAATTTATAACGCTTATTAAATTCGTCAACGAACACTTCTAAATCAATGGCAACCATAATATACGGCTCCTTTTTAAAGTCGCGTAAATAGCTACAAGTCGCCTTTAATGATTTAGAAAATTCAAGCAGCATTAATTCATTTTCTAAATTAACGCGTACTTCCTGTGGCTTGTCTCGTAAATTGATTTTGAAATAGCCCTCATCCACAATGCGCTCTAAGTTTGTATCTTCAAATGGAAAAATTAAATTTTGATAACGAATATACATAGTAACTAAACTTCCTTTCCAATTTTTTTCTGACAATAGTGTACAACATCTGTATATGCCAAGTCACCGCCGAAAATATCCAAAGCGGAGCCGATTGTAATATGTAGCTTACCTTGTGCAATCGCTTTGAATTTTTGTAAATCATCGAGTGAGCGAATACCGCCAGCATAAGTTGTCGGGATGGTTGTCCAGTCAGCTAACTGACGCACTAAATCCTCCTGCATACCGCTGCGCTTTCCTTCTACATCGACGGCATGAATCAAGAGCTCGTCGCAATAGTTTTCTATCATTTGAATGGA
Source organism: Metasolibacillus meyeri (assembly GCF_003049505.1). GTDB lineage: Bacteria > Bacillota > Bacilli > Bacillales_A > Planococcaceae > Metasolibacillus > Metasolibacillus meyeri. The sequence continues at coordinate 42,899 of NZ_PYWN01000032.1, read as the reverse complement.
TGCAGCGTTCACTTCGAAATCACTAAATTTCGTCCATTTATCTGTCACAACGAACCATTTGCCGTCACGGCTGCGACAGCTTAAATCAATGACAAGATGCTCTTTACCGACAGCGGCAACAAGATTATTTAAACGCTCCAAATCGAGCTTGCCATCATGAAAAATATAGGATGTCACAATCACATGAGAGGCGCCTGCTTCAATAAAGCGTGCTGCATTTTGTGCAGTAATGCCACCGCCTAGTTGTAGCGCATTTGGGTAAGCTCGCAATGCTTGTAATGATGCTTCCTCATTGCCGCTACCGAGCATAATGACATGGCCGCCTGTTAGACGGTCTTGCTGAAAAAGTTGCGCAAAATAGCCTGCATCATGCGCTGAAACAAAATTTTCAACAACTTCTTTATCGGTATAGCCAAGTGTGCTGCCAACAATTTGTTTTACTTTTCCATCGTGTAAATCAATGCACGGTCGAAATTCCACCGCAATCACAGTCCTTCCCCAGAAAATATATATCTATCATACCATTGGATGGGCAGTGAACATAGATAAAGATGCAAAAAAATCGGTGTTTCTCCTCCAGCAACAAGCAATAAATTATGTTAAACTAACGTATAGAATGTAGCGCGTTTAGCAGCGCATCGGAAGGGGGCGCAAAATCGTGGAAAACTTAAATTTATTTGAGCTGGAAAAACGCTTTGTACTAGGTCGCCCGATTGTTTCTATTTTTCATAATGCAACGAATATGTACTCCATTGTGCGCGTGAAAATTCAAGAAACAAATTTAGCCTATGATGAGAAGGAAATTATCGTTGTTGGCTATTTCCCACCGCTGACAGAGGATGAGCTTTATCGTTTTACAGGCAATATCAAAACACATCCTAAATACGGTGTGCAATTTCAAATCGATACGTTTGAAAAGGAAGTGCCAGCGACAGAACAAGGCGTTATTCATTATTTATCGAGCGATTTATTTACGGGGATTGGTCGCAAAACAGCAGAAACGATTGTCGAGAAGCTCGGTGTCGATGCGTTGAAAAAAATAATGGATGATCCGAATGTGCTTGATGTCATTCCGAGATTATCGCAAGAGAAAAAGCAAATGGTTGTTGAAGTAATTGAGCAAAATTTAGGCTTAGAGCGTGTGATGATTCAATTGAATGAATGGGGCTTTGGACCACAGCTCGGTATGAAAATTTACCAAACATATCGTGAGGATGCTGTGGCTTTATTGAAGGAAAATCCATATCGTTTAATTGAGGAAGTAGAAGGAATTGGCTTCGGACGTGCAGATGATTTAGGGGCAAAGCTCGGCATAACAGGCAATCACCCTGACCGTATTAAAGCGGCTATTTTTCATGTTTTAACAGTAGCAGCATTATCAGATGGACATGTTTATTTAGAGGCGGAGCAGGTGCTGCCAACGGTGAAGTCGATGCTGGAGCAAAGCCAACGAGTAGAAATACCATTTGATGCGATTTCGGAAGCTTGTATTGAAATGCGTGAGGAGAGCAAAATTTGCGGTGAGGAAACGCGCATGTATTTGCCATCCCTTTATTTTAGTGAGGTCGGCATCGCGTCGAAAATATTAGAGCTTGTCGCGAACAATAAAAAGCAATCACATTTTTCGAAGGATGATATTTTAAAGGCAATCGGTGAGCTAGAGGAGCGTGACAGCGTACAATATGCACCGTCACAAGTAGCAGCAATTGAATGCGCCTTGCAAAATGCCGTCATGATTTTAACAGGTGGACCCGGAACGGGAAAAACAACGGTTGTGAAAGGGCTTGTGGAAGTGTATGCGGAGTTACATGGCTTGTCGCTTGATCCAAAAACATATGCGAAAAAAGAAGAACCATTCCCGATTATATTAGTTGCACCGACAGGCAGAGCAGCAAAACGCCTAGCAGAATCAACAGGTTTACCCGCCATGACAATTCACCGTTTGCTAGGGTTTACAGGGCAGGAAAAGGAAGAGGAGACAGAACGTGAAATCGCAGGACGTCTTGTTATTGTCGATGAAATGTCAATGGTTGACACATGGCTTGCACATCAGCTATTAAAAAGCTTAGCAAAGGACGTGCAAGTGATTTTCGTAGGGGACCAAGACCAATTGCCACCTGTAGGCCCAGGGCAAGTCTTAAAGGATTTGCTCGCATCTAAGCAAGTACCAACTGTAGAATTAACGGATGTGTATAGACAAGCGGAAGGGTCAACAATTATTGATATTGCTCACCAAATTAAACAAGGCACAGTACCATCAACATTAACGCAAAAAACAGCCGATCGCTCTTTTATTCAAGCATCGACAGAGCAAATCGCAAATGTTGTGACACAAATTGTCAAAAGTGCAACGGCGAAAGGGCAGGCGATACGCGATATTCAAGTGCTTGCACCGATGTATAAAGGCCCAGCAGGCATTGATGCATTGAATAAGCAAATTCAAGAGCTCGTCAACCCAAATGATGGCACACGCAAGGAGCTAGCTTTTGGTGATACGGTTTATCGCATTGGTGACAAAGTGCTACAGCTCGTCAATCAGCCTGATAGCAATGTGTTTAATGGCGATATGGGCGAGGTTGTCGCAATTATTCGTGCAAAGGAAACAGTGGAAAAGCAAGACTTGCTCGTTGTGTCCTACGATGGCATTGAAGTGACGTATCAGCGTGGCGATTTGAATCAAATTACATTAGCGTATTGCTGCTCGATTCATAAATCGCAAGGCTCTGAATTTCAAACGGTCATTATGCCGATTGTGCGCGGCTATTCGAAAATGCTACGTCGTAATTTGCTCTACACAGGCATCACGCGTGCGAAAAACTTTTTAATTTTATGCGGTGAGTCAGATGTGCTCGCACAAGGCTTAATGAAAACGGATGATTTACAGCGTTTTACAAGCTTAACGGCACGCTTAAACCCAATGGAGGAAGAACTCGTAGAGGTGATTGCAGAAGCACAAGAATCATACACGACAGCACCACCTGTATTAAATGTAGAAACCGCTCCATATATTCATCCATTGATTGGCATGGAGGGTGTGTCGCCATTTGATTTTATGTAGCTGGGTGCTCTAATGATGCCAGCAGATGTTTGGATGAAAAAAATATAATCATGGAATTTTAATGACAAAATTTTTATTAAGACCAATGAAATACAAACAAATAAAAGTCGATGGAAGCCAATAAATATGGGCTTCCATCGACTTTTTTGTGTACTGTATATCGTTGCATTTCATCTTTAGTAAAAGATTAGTAAAAAAATACCTCAAAAAGGGGTTCTATAATATTTGTTGGGGTGTTCACACAATTTGGATAAAAAAAGCCACGTACTCACCGATTTCTTTTATACTTGAATTGTCGAGAAACAAGTAAGAGAAAGGTGAGACGTGCATATGAATTTTATCATGAATATCCCTGGATTAAAAGGAGTCATTATCGAGAAGGTGGAGGAGCTTGGAGAGCGGACTTGCCTTTATGTGTCTCTCCCTAAAAAGCCTCATCACTGCCAGAACTGCGGGGAAACTACACAGAAAATCCATGATTACCGCATGCAGAAAATCAAGCATTTGAAGTGGTTTGAACGGTTGACTTGCCTGTTTTACAGACGGCGTCGTTATGCGTGTTCTTGCGGAAAAAGGTTCTCTGAACGCGCTCTATTTGTGGAAAGGTATCAGCGCTTCACAAAGGAATGGAATCAGGTGGCACAGGTGCGCTCCGTGAAAGCCAAGACGTTTAAAGAAGCCGGTGAGGTTCTCGGCTCCTCTAGTTCCACCATCATCCGCCGCTTTCAGTCAGCCGCAAAAACGCAGATGGCAGAAGGCGTGCGCCTGCCGAAAGTCATTGCGATTGATGAATATAAAGGGGATACAGACGAAGGAAAATTCCAACTGATTGTTGCGGATGCAAAAACCCGGGAGCCGCTTGATATCCTCCCCAACCGGCGGAAAGAAACGATTCAGGACTATCTGCGCCAGTATGGTCAGGACGTAGAGCTGGTGGTGATGGACATGAATCCAAGCTTCAAAGCAGCCGTCAAAAAAGCATGGAGCCGGCCCGTCATCATTGCAGACCGGTTCCACTATTGCCGGTACATCTACTGGGCGTTGGATGAGGTACGGAGAAAAGTGCAGAAGGAATGGCACGCATATGACCGGAAGAAGTGTAAGCGGATGCGTCATGTGCTCTATAAACGGGCATCTAAACTGACCGGAAAAGAACGCTGGTATGTGGCCCGTTATTTGGGGATGTCAGAAGAATTACGGCAGGCATACGAACTGAAAGAAGCTTATTGCGAATGGTTTGACGGGGCTACAACAGCAGAAAATATAGCAGAAGTAAAAAGGCGGTTAGAAGTGTTTTATCAGGAAGTGGAAACGAAGCAGATTCATGCGTTTTTAAAGGCCATTAAAACTTTTAGAAACTGGCAGGTAGAGATCTTGAACAGTTTTATCTTCCCTTATTCCAATGGATTTTTAGAAGGCATTAACAACAGAACCAAAGTGATGAAACGCAACGCATATGGCTTTCGGCGTTTCGATCACTTCAAAGCAAAAATCTTATTAAACATTCAGTATAAAAATATCGGGGTTCATTTGGGGTGACGTGAATTTTACCTCACCCCAACATTTGACGTTGAACCTTAATATTCAAGTCGCAAACGTTGAATTGCTGCTAAAGGTAGCTCAGTTATCTCCTGAATTTCGTCATCATTATGCCCTTTAGCAAGCATTTTTCTTGCGATTTGCTCAGCTTTTTGTACCAAGCCTTCCTCAATCCCTTTATGCCTCGCATAGTCCAGCTTGGCTTCTGCATCAATGATGGCCTTCAGACGAGAGTGGTAGGCAATGATTGTATCCGGGTTTTGACTGAGTTCTTGCCAAGTATCAAAGGCTTGTTGTAAACGTTCATCCTTCATCGCTAGGACCTCCAATTCATTATAAATATCATCATATACTTTTTGCTTGCGTGCATCGACCATACCGAGTAAAAGTAGCCACCGAGCTAAAATATCGTCCAGTGGATTTAGCTGTTCCTTGTGCCAAGCCTGAAGGAATTTTGTCATTTCGATGAAGTGGATTTCTAATACGTCATCCTGTGGTAGTAGACGATGCAGCGTTTGTTTTTCATACAGATGGTAGGTGGTATGGTAATGGGGTGTCGTGAAAAATGTGAAATGGCAAATATTAATAGTGATGGTCGGTAACAATGTATGATAACTCTTTCCACGTGCGAGCTGATTAGTAAATAAACGAGCCCAATAATACAGTGTTCGCTTCATCATATCGTTTTCATTCGATAATTGCATTTCAATGTTAATTAACTCACCAGCTTGTGTTCGTACAACAATATCTAGGCGAGATTCCTTATCTCCGTCATGTACACGACCCAGTTCTTTATTAATAAATAGTACTTCTTTAATTGTATCACGACCTGTTTTCTGCAAAATGGCATTTAAAAAGACAACAGTAATCTCTTTGTTCTTTTCGCTACCAAACAATTGCTTGAAAGCTAGGTCAATTTTTAAGTCAATTAATTTATCTAACGGGATGCGCTTTAACGCTTTTCGATTCATTTAATCTCTCCTTTTAGTATAGCATAAATTGGGGTTTTCTTCTTAATTGTCAGAGGGGCTTTACAGTCTATTCATATAGGATAAATATAGATTGGGAGAAGAGCGTTGTGGTGACGAAATGTAACGGTGTTCATGGAAGGTACAAGAGAGTTATAGAAATGAGGAGGATATACTTGCTGATATTTAGACGAGCTATGGGGAATAAAACTCGCTTATTCTCAATTTACTACAATTTTCAGAATTAGAAAAGAGAAGATTTAACAGATGTATTGATGATGAAAATGTTAGTCATAAAGTGAACCTTCAATTATTATTTGTGAAATATAGATGAATCAATCTGTAGCCTAGCCAATTTCCCGTTATCAGATTGACAGCCTATATACCTTGGCATATAATTTAAACAGAATAAATGAAAAACGATGATGGAACAAGTAGGCTTTAATAAATGTTTAGAAAGAGATTTCTCGGCTGCAAAAATCTCCATAAGTTAAAGCTGAACAGCTACTCCAGAGTGCAACTAATCCTTGCCGTTTGCTGACGTTACAAGCGCTTGAGATATAAATTGTATAGGCAATTTATAAATTAGGGTGGTACCGCGAAACAATGTCTTCGTCCCTTTTGGGATGAGGGCTTTTTTGTTTGGTTTTTTAAGCGCACTTTCGAAAATTTAGGAGTAGTTAACTTGCCATCAATCATTTTACATTAGGAGGAAATTTATTTATGAAAGCAACTGATATTCGACGACTGTATTTAGAGTTTTTCAAGGAAAAAGGGCATCATCATGAACCGTCAGCACCGCTTGTGCCAATTAATGATCCGACTTTATTATGGATTAACTCAGGTGTGGCGACATTAAAGCCATACTTTGATGGGCGTATTATTCCAGATAATCCACGCATTACAAACGCGCAAAAATCAATTCGTACAAACGATATTGAAAACGTAGGAAAAACAGCGCGTCACCATACATTTTTCGAAATGTTAGGGAATTTCTCGATTGGCGATTACTTCAAAAAAGAAGCGATTCATTATGCTTGGGAGTTTTTAACGGATAAAAAATGGATGGGCTTTGATCCTGAGTTATTATCGATTACGGTGCATCCAGAGGACGAGGAAGCTTATAATGTTTGGCGTAATGAAATCGGCATTCCAGAGGAGCGCATTATTCGTTTAGAAGGGAACTTCTGGGATATCGGGGAAGGTCCATCTGGTCCAAACTCAGAAATTTTCTATGACCGTGGCGAAGCATACGGTGTCAATACACCAGAGGAAGAAATGTATACAGGTGGCGAAAATGAGCGCTATTTAGAAGTGTGGAACCTTGTATTCTCACAATTCAACCATAACCCAGATCATACGTACACGCCGCTACCGAAGCAAAATATTGATACAGGGATGGGCTTAGAGCGTATTGTTTCGGTTGTACAAAATGTGCCAACCAACTTTGATACAGACTTATTTATGCCAATCATTGAAAAAATCGAAGAGTTTGCTAACCGTTCTTATAAACGACCAAACGAAGTGGATTTAAGTGAAATTTTCGGCTCGCAGGAAGATGTTAATACACCATTTAAAGTGATTGCAGACCATATCCGTACAGTGGCGTTTGCAATTGGTGATGGCGCGTTACCATCAAATGAAGGACGTGGTTATGTACTTCGCCGTTTATTGCGTCGTGCTGTACGTTATGCAAAGCAAATTGGCATTGAAAAGCCATTCATGTTTGAGTTAGTGCCAACAGTTGGGGCAATTATGCAAGATTTCTACCCAGAAGTAACAGAGAAACAGGAATTTATTCAACGCGTCATTAAAAATGAAGAGGTGCGCTTCCATGAAACATTAGATGGCGGTTTATCGATTTTCAATGAAGTCGTTGCAACACAAAAAGCAGCAGGTGAAACATTTATTCCGGGTGCTGATGCATTCCGCTTATATGATACGTATGGTTTCCCAATTGAATTAACAGAGGAATATGCAGAAGAAGTAGGCATGACAGTTGACCACGAAGGCTTTGAAGTGGCAATGGAAGAACAACGTGAGCGCGCGCGTGCGGCTCGTCAAGATGTTGATTCGATGCAAGTACAAAGTGAAGTGTTAGCTAATTTGACAGCGCCAAGTACATTCGTTGGCTTCGATACATTAACGGCTGAAACAAAGGTAACAGCACTTGTGATCGATGGGCAAGTAGCTGAAGTGGCTTCAGAAGGGCAAGAGGCATTGGTATTACTTGCTGAAACGCCGTTTTATGCAGAAATGGGTGGGCAAATTGCAGACCATGGCTACATTTCAAATGACAATTTCACAGCGTTTGTAAAAGATGTGCAAAAAGCACCAAACGGTCAACCGTTACATACGGTTGTTGTGGAGTCGGGTGAGCTTCATTTACATGATACGGTACAGGCTTCTGTCAACCGTGAAGAGCGCAAATTAACGATTAAAAACCATACAGCGACACATATTATGCACCGTGCATTAAAAGATATTTTAGGTGAGCATGTAAATCAAGCAGGTTCGTATGTAGGACCAGACCGCTTGCGCTTTGACTTCTCTCATTTCGGTCAAGTAACAAAGGAAGAGCTGGTGCAAATTGAGCGTAAAGTAAACGAAATGATTTGGGAAGATCTTGAGGTTGTGATTGCTGAAATGGCGATTGATGAAGCAAAGGCGATGGGCGCTATGGCTTTATTCGGTGAGAAATATGGTGATGTTGTACGTGTTGTTTCTGTAGGCGATTATTCCATCGAGCTATGTGGTGGTATTCACGTGGAGCGCACATCTGAAATCGGCTTCTTCAAACTTGTGTCTGAAGGTGGTATTGGTGCGGGTACAAGACGTATTGAAGCGGTAACAGGCAAAGGTGCATATTTAGCTGCGAAGGAAGAAGAGGCTGTTTTAATCGAGGCTGCAACGCAATTGAAAGCGAACCCGAAAGATTTAGTAGCACGTGTGACAGGTTTACAAGCAGATTATAAAGAACTACAACGCGAAAACGAATCGTTATCACAAAAAATTGCGAACGCACAAGCGGGTGCAATTTTAGATGCAGCACAAAAAATTGGTGATGTCACAGTTTTAGCAACAAAAGTGGATGCAAAAGATAATAATCAACTGCGTCAAATGATGGACGATTTAAAAGGCAAGATGGACAACGCAGTTATCGTGTTAGGTGCTGTTGATGGCGACAAAGTCATGCTTTGTGCAGGTGTGACGAAAGATTTAGTTGGTGGAAGTTACCATGCAGGAAATATTGTTAAAATGGTAGCGGAAGCTTGTGGTGGTAAAGGTGGCGGTCGACCAGATATGGCGATGGCTGGTGCAAAAGATGGCGCAAAACTTGAACAAGCACTAAATTCTGTGTATGATTATGTAAAAGGCATTTAACTTAACTCAACTAAAGTCCCTACTTTTATTAAGTAGGAGGGTGAAAATACAGTAAAGGTTTTCAAAATAGCGGGGGGTCCCAAACTCCTAGTTGCGTCAAGTTAAGCCTCCGGCGGATGTCACAGATTTTGAAGAGGAGTTTTCGAGCGCGCTCGAAAAAATCTGGACGCAATTACGCCAAGGCGTAATTGAACTTGTAGTCATAATCAAGTATAATAAGAAAAAGTGGAGATGAGGAAGTTTCATCTCCCAACTTTCTGAAAGCGAGGTGCTGGTCTTGAGTTCGTTTGATCAAACAATGAAATTTAATTTTCCAGAAGAATCAATGGAACAAGAAGTAAAGCAAGTGATGTTAACAGTATACGCATCATTAGAGGAAAAGGGCTATAATCCAACGAATCAAATCGTTGGTTATTTGTTATCTGGTGATCCGGCATACATCCCTCGCCACCAGGACGCGCGAAATTTAATTCGTAAACTTGAGCGAGATGAAATTTTAGAGGAGCTCGTGAAGTTTTACATTCGAAAGAATAACGAGGCGACAAAATGAGAATTATGGGATTAGACGTCGGCACGAAAACGGTCGGCGTCGCAATTAGCGATGCGCTTGGTTGGACGGCACAGGGAATCGAAACAGTAAAAATTGATGAGGCACAAGAGCAGTTTGGACTTGAACGTATCAAGGAGCTTGTGAAGGAATATGCTGTAACAGCGTTTGTTGTTGGCTATCCGAAAAACATGAATAATACTGTTGGTCCACGCGGTGAGGCTAGTGAGCGCTATAAAGCGTTGCTAGAGGAAACCTTTGCATTGCCTGTGACACTATGGGACGAACGATTAACAACAATGGCTGCGGAGCGCATGTTAATCGAAGCGGATGTCAGCCGTAAAAAGCGTAAGCAAGTCATTGATAAAATGGCGGCGGTTATGATTTTGCAAGGATATTTAGATAGTAAAAATTAAATGTTTCGTTAAGGCGAAGCATTTAATTTTTTGCACAGAAATGGGGTGCTTGAAAAGGTTTTTCCTTTTCGGCAACCCCGTTCATTTTGTATAATGTATAGGCAATGCCTAAATAATATGAAGAGGTGACTGGTAATGGAACAAGAACAACGCCATATTACAATTGTTGATGAAAGCGGTAATGAGCAGCTTTGCGAAGTGCTACACACTTTTGAGTCAGAAGAATTCGGCAAATCATATGTTTTATATTCTTTAGTAGGTGCAGAAGAGGATGCAGACGGGCAAGTGGAAATTTTCGCGTCTTCATTCACACCTTCAGAAAATGGTGAAGATGGCGAATTAGAGCCAATCGAATCAGAAGCAGAATGGGATTTAATCGAAGATGTATTAAACGCATTAGAAGACGAGCTTGACGACGAAGAATAGGGATGAATAGGGCAGGGGAGGCAGCAACGCCAACTCTGCTTTCTTGTTGATAAAACAAAGGAGGAATACATGATGGAAGAGCAGTTTTTTAAGCTGTTAAATGAAGCGGGCGAGGAAGTCCTATGCCGCGTTGTTTTTACATTTGACGCAGAGGAGCGTTCATATGTCCTTTATACAATCGAAGGTGAAGAAAATGCTGAAATTTCAGCATTGCGCTGTGAGTTAGATGATAACGGTGAAGTAAGTGATTTTGCACCGCTTGAAACAGAGGCAGAATGGGAAATGGTACAGGAAGTGCTAAATACGCTTGTCGATGAATTTTCCGATGACCAAACAAATTATATGACATTAACAAATGAAGATGGCGAAGATATTTACTGCCACATTTTACATCGTTTTAATGTAGAAGGAAAATCGTATTTATTTTATGCGATTGATGAAGAAGATGAAGAGCCTTCAGAAGTATTTGCCTCTGCCTATATCGCAGGCGAGAACGGTGAAGTGTCAGAGCTACTACCGATTGAAACGGATGCTGAATGGGCAATGATTGAAAAGGTGCTTGCTTCGTTAGCTGAGGTTGCAGAGTAGGGATACATTTATAGGATACCGAGAAGTATTGATAACATGCTACAATAAAGTGAACCTTCAATCAGTGGGGGTTTTCCTCATCCCCACTGATTGGTGATAAAGGAACACAAGCTAAACACTTCACAGCCTGTTAATACGGGATAAATAGGCAGATCTAGCTGACTCCTTTTTTTAGAAGGGGGGTGCACTACATGCCTAAGCCATCACGACAAAAAAGAGTAAGGCTAAAAGAGAGAAACGGCGTAAAGAAAGATTAGCCATCTTTCGATACGCAGCGGATCTATTCCGTGCGTTAGATACCGTTTATCGTTTCTTTCGTATGATGTTGTAAAGCAGGAAACGCCATTCAGCATTTTTTGCTGAATGGCGTTTTCCTTGAATAAAAATAAAAAACGCTCAAGAGCCACTTGAGCGTTTGCACTACATGCGATCCTCACGACAAGAATCTTACTACTGCCATCTTACCCTCAACACGTTAAATTGTCAAGGCTTTAATAGTATATGTTATGTTTATTGGCATTATTCAAAAGGGTTATGGATTTTGAAGACCGTATTTTTTGTTAAGAAGCTTATGAAAACAGCCCATAGTCATTCCTATTTTTAAGTTTAATTGAACGAATGTAGTTGTCTTGTGGGCGAATTTCGCTTTTTAATGGGCGAAAATAGCGTGTTCATTGACTTTCTCGACAGTCTCTTTTCGGTTGTCACCTTTTGTATTATCTTGTATGATATGAAAGAGAAATCAAGTGAAACTTCAATCAATGAGGATGATTGGTGTTCACTAATCGGGTTTTTACAGGTCAACAGATAGTTGCCTGTTAATACGGGATAGGGAGGTTGACCCGTGGATAACGAATCAAAAAAGCAACAAATGTTTAATAACATGAAACGTAAGAAAAAAGAAGTGAAAATTGTGCGCCGCATCGTTAGCGTCATTGCACTTATTGCACTTATTGCAATTGGGATAGGTGGCTACTCAGGCTATAAGTATGTCAATACGGCATTGCAGCCAGTTGATCCGAATGCAAAGGGTGAAATTGCTATTGAAATTCCAATGGGCTCTGGTGTCACATCAATTTCAAAGATTTTAGAGAAAAATGGCGTTGTGAAAAATGCACAAATCTTTAAATACTATGCGAAATTCAAAAATGAATCGCAATTCCAAGCAGGAAATTACCAGCTAACAAAAGCGATGACATTAGATGAAATTATTGAAAGTTTAAAAACGGGTAAAGTATACCATGAGCCTGTATTTACAATGACGGTACCAGAAGGTTTAACATTAGAGCAAATCGCAGCGGTTGTAGCAAAAAATACGGACTTTACTGCTGAGCAATTTATGGATAAAGTAACGGATGCTACATATATTGAAAGCTTAATCGGAGAGTATCCAAATCTACTAACAGAAGACATTTATAATGAAAATATTCGTCATACTTTAGAAGGTTATCTATATCCTGCAACATATCCGTTTTATGAAGAAAAGCCTTCGCTTGCGACGATTATCGAGACGATGTTAGGTACGATGGATGATATTGTTGCTGAATATCGTGTTGTTATGGGAGAAAAGGAAATGACCGTGCATGAGTTGCTGACGTTTGCTTCGTTATTAGAGGAAGAGGCGACAGCACAAACAGACCGTGAAACGATTGCAAGTGTGTTCTATAATCGTTTATCAATTGATATGCCATTGCAAACAGATCCAACGGTGTTATATTCGTTAGGCTCGCATAAAGATCGCGTATTATATGAGGATTTAGAAGTAGACAACCCATATAACACATACAAAAATAAAGGTTTACCACCGGGTCCGATTGCTGGTGCTGGTAAAGTATCGATTGAGGCCGCATTAAACCCATCGCAAACAGACTATTTTTACTTTTTAGCTGATAAAGAAGGCATCAATCATTTTGCCAAAACATATGACGAGCATTTAGCAAATATTGAGCAATATTTACGTTAAAATGGGCTATCGGGAAAGATTGGATTTTTCTCGCCAGCTTTCCTGTTGAGTGTGAAAAACATTATTCGCATTCTTGATTAATTCGTGCTATTATAGATGGTGGTTTTTTAAGTAAAAGGATAAAAGGTTATCGCATGAGGATAGCAGCTAAAAGTTTACTTTTCATTAAAGTGTATAAGGGTGTCGGGAAATGATGTACATTTCTCGACAGCCCTCTCTTTATATGGACTCACATGGATAGGCGACAGGCGTAAACATTATCGTTTCGCTTTTTCTTTTTGTTAAAATGATGCTTATTTAAGTTAATTCAGTGATGTTCTTTTGGATTGAAAGGAAATATTTCCTGTGCGTCAGCGACAAGTACAGAAGTTGCCTACTTTCATAAGTGTTGAGATGAATGCAAGAAAAATAATTCAATCAGAGGGAGTCCCAAGCGCCCTGCTGATTCAAGTTAAGCCTCCGGTGGATGTCAGGGATTTTGCAAGCACAATTCAAAATTCCAACGCAGTTACACCGAGGCGTAATTGATAAGGAGTATACAAAATGGAATTATCAGATACGTATATTGCATCTTTTATTCAGCCACGTAATGAATTATTGCAAGAGATGGAGAAATTTGCGGAGGAGCACCACGTTCCGATTATGCAGCTTATTGGTATTGATGCATTGAATCAATTGCTACGTATTCAAAATCCAGCAAAGATTTTAGAAATTGGCACAGCGATCGGTTATTCAGCTATTCGTATGGCACTTGCCTTGCCGAATAGTCAAATTGTGACGGTTGAACGTGATGCAGAACGTGTACATCACGCGCGTAACTTTATTCGTCGCTCAGAAGTTGCAGCGCGTATTGAAGTCATTGAAGGGGATGCGTTAGAAGTAGACGTTGCTGCGCTATCACCGACATTTGATGCAGTATTTATTGATGCTGCAAAAGGGCAATATCAAAAGTTTTTTGAAAAATATTCACCGCTTGTTCCATCGGGTGGTGTGCTTTACATTGACAATATGTATATGCATGGTTTATCGGATTTAGATATGAAGGAAGTACCGAGAAGGAAGCGAACAATGATTCGTAATTTACATAGCTTTACGGATTGGATTTTGCAGCACCCGGATTATACGAGTGCATTTTTCCCGATTGGTGATGGTTTATTAATTTGCTTGAAGAGGTGAGAAAGGTGAAGAAACCTGAATTATTAGTAACACCCCAATCAATTGAACATGTGGAGGCATTAATTGAGGCAGGAGCAGATGCTTTTGTCATTGGGGAGCAAAAGTTTGGCTTGCGCTTAGCCGGCGAATTTACAGTTGCAGAAGTGGAAAAGGCAACAAAGTTGATTCATGCAGCAGGGAAGAAAGTGTATGTAGCAGTGAATGCACTTTTCCATAATGACCGCATTGAGGCGCTCGAAGGCTATGTACAAGAAATGCAGCGCATCGGTGTTGATGCTTTATTATTCGGTGACCCAGCAGTTGTGACCGTTGTACGTGAATTAGGCATTACGGTTCCACTGCATTGGAGCGCAGAAACAATTGCGACAAACTGGTTCCAAGTGAATTATTGGGGGGCGCGTGGTGCGAAGCGAACTGTACTAGCCCGTGAGCTTTCAATAGATGAAGTAATTGAAATTAAAGAAAATACAACGCATGAAATTGAAGTGCAAGTGCATGGCATGACATGCATGTTCCAGTCGAAGCGCACGCTGTTAGGCAATTACTTCTTATATCGCGATGAAGTGATGGAAATTGACAAGCGTAAAGAGTCGAAAAATATGTTTTTACATGACAAAGAGCGCAAAAATAAATACCCAATCTATGAAGATTTAAACGGCACACATATTTTCTCACCAAACGATATGTGTATTATTGATGAGCTAACAGAGCTTTTTGAGGCGGGGATCGACTCATTGAAGTTTGACGGTGTGTTACAAAGCTTTGATTATGTTGTAACGGTAACGAATTTATACCGTCAAGCAATTGATGCTTATTTCGAGCAAGGTGAGGAAGCATACGAAGATTTGAAGGACGAGCTGTTAGCGAAAATTGAAGCAATTCAACCAGAGCTACGTCCATTAGATACAGGCTTTATTTATAAAGAAACAGTATATTAAGAAAGGAGTGCGCGGAATGCTTGATTTAATTCAAAATGATAAAATAAGCGAAATGGTCGATGGCAAACGTGTCATTACCAAAAAGCCTGAGCTATTAGCACCTGCTGGTAGTTTAGAAAAATTAAAAGTAGCTGTTCATTATGGAGCAGACGCTGTTTTCATCGGCGGTCAGGAATTTGGCTTGCGCTCAAATGCGGGCAATTTCTCAATCGAGGAGATGGCCGAAGGTGTTGAATTCGCCAATAAATATGGTGCTGTTATTTATGTAACGACAAATATTTTTGCTCATAATGAAAATATGGAAGGTCTTGAAGAGTATTTACAAGCGATTGAAGGCGTTGGCGTGCGCGGTATTATCGTGGCAGACCCATTAATCATTGAAACATGTCGTCGCGTTGCACCAAAGTTAGAAATCCATCTTTCGACACAGCAATCGCTATCGAACTGGAAGGCTGTGAAGTATTGGAAGGATGAAGGCTTACATCGCGTCGTATTAGCGCGTGAAGTGGGTGCAATTGAAATGCAAAAAATGAAGGATGAAGTCGATATTGAAATCGAAGCCTTTGTGCATGGTGCAATGTGTATTGCTTATTCAGGTCGCTGTACATTATCAAACCATATGACAGCACGTGACTCAAACCGTGGCGGCTGCTGCCAATCTTGTCGTTGGGATTATGATTTATATGAGCAGGTTGAGGGTGAGGAAAAAGCGCTGACACAAGAAGGCGAAGCACCATTCGCGATGAGCCCGAAAGATTTAAAACTAATTGAATCGATTCCACATATGATTGAATTAGGCATTGACTCATTGAAAATCGAAGGCCGTATGAAATCGATTCACTATGTGGCGACAGTTGTATCTGTTTATCGTAAAGTGATTGATGCATATTGTGCAGACCCAGAAAACTTTGCAATTAAAAAAGAGTGGTTAGAGGAATTGTCACGTTGTGCAAATCGTGCAACTGCTTCTTCGTTCTTCGAGGGTGAGCCAAGCTATAAGCAGCAAATGTTCGGCTTCCATGCAGGCAAAGTAAAATGGGATTTTGCAGGTCTTGTGCTTGATTATGATGCGGAAACGCAAATGGTGACGATGGAGCAACGCAATTATTTCAAGCCTGGCGATACAGTGGAGTTTTTCGGTCCAAATATCGAGACGTTCCAAATGACGGTTGGACAGCTTTGGGATGAAGAGGACAACGAATTAGATGTTGCCCGTCACCCATTGCAAATTATTAAATTTAAAGTTGACCGTCCATTATCAAAATTAAATATGATGCGTAAGGAGAATAACTAAATGGCAAATCGCCCAGTTGTTATCGGTATCGCTGGTGGTTCTTGTTCAGGTAAAACAAGTGTCACACGTGCCATTTATGAGGTTTTTAAAGACCATTCTGTTGTTGTAATTGAGCAGGATTACTATTATAAGGATCAAGGTCATATGTCGTTTGAGGAGCGTTTGCAAACGAACTACGACCATCCATTAGCGTTTGATACAGAGCTTTTGATTGAGCATATTCATACGTTAATTGAGCGTCAGCCAATTGACAAGCCAGTTTATGACTATGTTCAGCATACACGTGCTAGTGATGTCATTCATGTAGCACCAAAGGATGTTATTATTGTAGAAGGTATGCTAGTGCTTGAGGATGAGCGACTACGTGATTTAATGGATATTAAATTATTTGTCGATACGGATGCAGATTTACGCATTATTCGTCGTATGCAACGCGATATTAAAGAGCGTGGTCGTACAACGGAATCAATTATTGAGCAGTACTTAACAACGGTACGTCCGATGCACAATATGTTTATTGAGCCGACGAAGCGTTATGCTGATGTAATCGTGCCAGAAGGCGGAGATAACGGAGTGGCAATCGACTTAATGGTAACAAAAATTAAAACAATTCTTGAAACTGAATCAAATGTATAATATGATAGGGAAGTATTTACATTTAAACATGCAGTTTCGCTGTGTTGTCATAGAAAGAAAACAGTTTTAAACGTAATTTCAGACGAATTAACTGAAGTATACAAATAGGATGGGCGGGCTAACTTCTAACGAAGCCCGCTCATTCATACATTTACTAGCAACCTACTTTATACGAATTCAACGGATGGTCCAAAGTCCATTAAACTTTATAGTAAGTAGCTTTAAAGAAGCTTTCTCTAATTAGCTTAAGAAAATCTGGACGAGATGTAAGTAAAGTATGAATTCTAAAAAGTAAACGATTGCATAAAATATGCAAAATACAAATAGTCAGTTTTAGAACAATGGAGGAATGAGTATTATGTCAAACGAAAAACAATACCCAATGACTTTAGCGGGGAAAGCTAAATTAGAGGAAGAATTAGAGCACTTAAAAACGGTAAAGCGTAAAGAAGTAGTGGAGCGTATTAAAATTGCTCGTAGCTTTGGAGATTTATCGGAAAACTCAGAATACGACTCAGCGAAGGAAGAGCAAGGTTTCGTAGAAGGTCGTATTTCAGCAATTGAATCAATGCTACGTAATGCATTAATTATTACTGAAGATGAGTCAGCTGCAACGGATACAGTTACTTTAGGAAAAACGGTTACTTTTGACGAATTAATCGATGGCAAGCGTGCTGATTTTGAAGAGTCTTACACAATCGTTGGTTCAGCTGAAGCAGATCCATTAGAAGGTCTTATTTCAAATGATTCTCCAATTGCCAAAGCATTAATGGGACATAAAGTTGGCGATAAAGTGAAATTAACGACACCTGGTGGAGATATGGAAGTAGAAATTTTAAAAATTGGCTAATCTAACTTTGGTTAGTCATAATAAAGAGTCCGAAAAGTAAAGCTACTTTTTGGGCTTTTTCATACATTTCATTGTATAGTAAACGTATAATAATTCGGAACTTTGTTTATCAATAACTCGTCAAGTTAACATGAGTTCAAGATGTAATTGATAAATGAACTAAAGGAGCGAAATGTATGGCAGATTATGAACAAACTAAAAATTCACGCTCGGAATATAGACAGCATCGTCAGCAAAAAAATAATAAGATGAATCGATTACTTAACTATTTAATCGCGTTTGTTGTCGTATTAATCGGCATTACGAGCTACATTATTTTTTTTACGGGCGACGACAAAGCAGTTGAAAAAGAACCAGTTGAACAGCCAGCAGATAAGGATGTAAATACAAACGATATAAGCGAAGAAAATCATGAGACAAACGACAATGCTCAAAATGAGACAAATGAAGTGGATGAGCCTGATGTGTCAGATAGTGACCAGCAAACGGAGGGGACTAGTGAGGAAAATGACGCAACAAATGTAACAACATCATCAACAGATCCACTCGTAGATGAAGTCGTCGTTAATCCAAATTGGCAGCCAACGAAAACGACACAAACAGGTCCACATACATCTGTTTTTCAGGGAGGGCATATCGATTATGAAGAAAAGCTAGCAACTGTTTTTGCTGTAGTGCCCTTAGAGCAGGCTAATAGCATTCTGTGGAACATTGGAAATAATGGCAGTGCGGATACCGCGATTGCAGTTGTCTCTTCAAATGATAAAACAGAGAAGTACCGTGTCAGCATTGAATGGGTTGCAAACGAAGGCTGGAAACCTGTAAAATTAGAAAAGCTTAACACAATTGAAGGGTCATGGTAAAAGGTGACCCCTTGTAGGAGGAAATAGTAATGAAAATTGCCGTAATCGGTGCAATGGAGCAAGAAGTAGAGCTGCTACGTGCAGCACTAACAAATACGACTGTCACAACAATTGCAGGCAGCGAGTATACAGCAGGTACATATGAAGGAAAAGAAGTAGTACTTCTAAAAAGTGGTATTGGTAAAGTGAATGCTGCTATGTCGACTACATTGTTACTGCAACAATTTAGACCAGATGTAGTGATTAATACAGGCTCAGCAGGCGGCTTTGATGCAGCACTTGAAGTAGGGGCGGTCGTTATTTCAGATGAAGTGCGTCATCATGATGTAGATGTCACAGCTTTCGGCTATGAAATTGGGCAAATGGCGGGTATGCCTGCTGCTTATCAAGCAGATGCACGTTTAATTGAAATTGCGAAGCAAGCTGTTGCAGAAGTAGGGGAGCACCCATACGGAGTTGGACTAATTTGTTCTGGCGATGTATTTATGGCTGATTCAGCGCGTACAGAAGCAGTTCGCGCCAATTTCCCTCACATGAAAGCAGTCGAAATGGAAGCAGCAGCAGTAGCGCAAGTATGCTACCAGTTTGGCACACCATTTGTTGTTATTCGTGCATTATCTGATATTGCAGGGCAAGAGTCGAATATTAGCTTTGATGAGTTTTTACCAACCGCAGCTAAGCATTCGACGGAAGTTGTCTTAAAGGCTATTACGAAGCTATAAACTTAATTCAGCATGGTTTCTTTGTATCGACAGCGAAGCAGCAAATCTTTTCTGTTGCGAAAGCGAAGCGTCAGCACGTGTTTTTCTGTTGCGAAAGCAAAGCGTCAGCAGATGTTTTTCTGTTGCGAAAGCAAAGCGTCAGCAACAACAACAACATATTACAATTTCGTGAAGTGTTAAAAAAGTCACAGTCAAGCTTCTGTCAAAAGTGATACGATAAAGCTATAATAAAACGATTTATCTTGAGGAGTAGATATTTATGGTATTTATTGCAACAGCAGCAATTATGGTGACAGTAGTATTAATGCTTGTTATTGCAGCAGATATACATGACAATGCTGCATAAAATGCAACGCTTGAAAGCAAGGACAAAAACCTTGTTTTCAAGCGTTTTTGTTATTAGATGAAAAATGGAAAGCAACTATTTTGAATAACGAAAAGTAATGAAGCGAGTGTTTTTAAAATTTCTAGTTCAAAAGTAATGATTCGCCCGTAAGGTAGCTGAATTCGCCCGTGAACAAGCGAAATTCGCCCGCAAGATTACCACATTCGCTCAATTAAGCTCAAAAATAGGGGCGTGTCTAAAAAAGGTAATACCTTTTCAGGCAGCCCCTTTCCAGCCGATCTTTTACTCTTTCTGATTATGTTTAAATTGCTGATAAAGTTTGATTAATGCTCTTTTTTCAATGCGTGATACATAGCTTCTCGATATATTTAATTTTTTAGCAATTTCTTTTTGTGTAAGTGGTTCTTGTTGCTGCAATCCGTAACGGTACGTAATGATTTCTAATTCTCGTTCATCCAATGTATCTAAATAGGCATAGAGCTGTGCAAAGCGCTCTTGCTGCTCTAAAATATCAATGGTTGGTTGTTCATCTAATTGTAGTAAATCGCGAATTTGCAGTGATTGGCCTTCGTAGTCAACACCGATTGATTCAAAGAGTGAAATATCCTTCTGTACTTTTTTTTGTGCGCGTAAATGCATCAATATTTCATTTTCAATACATCTTGCGGCATATGTGGCGAGCCTTGTTTTTTTGTCTGGTGTGTAGCTTGCGACTGCCTTCATTAAGCCAATTGTACCGATGGAAATATAATCATCGAGTTGTTCATGTGGAGGGTGGAATTTTTTTACGACATGTGCAACAAGTCGCATATTGCGCTCGATTAAATCAAGGCGCGCTTGTTCATCCCCTGCTAAATACTTTTCTAATACTTCTGCTTCTTCTTCACGAGAAAATGGTTTAGAAAACGCCTGCCCCTTTAAGTAACCGAGCAATGAAGGGAATTCTAACCATAGTTGAATGAGCGAAAAAAATATACCGCTCAAAATGCTTCATCCTTCCGCCTTTTTAGCAGTATATGTCGATTTTTAGCACTTCATGAAAAAGACGGTCTCTTTGCGTCGCGAATAGTAGTACCTACTGCTTTGATTTCGGTACAATAAACGTTGTTGTTTCGCTCTCACAACAGAGAGACAGAGGTTGCAGCTTCGCTCTCACAACAGAAAAACATACGCTTTGATTCCGCTTTGACACAAAAAACAGCTGCCACTTTATTTTCAATGCAAAAATATTTGTAGCAAATAACTCATTAAAAAACGAAGGCTGTTCGAAAAGGGATTCCCTTTTCAGACAGCCTCCATGTGTTAAACTTTTTTTAAGGTAAATGTGCTAATCATTAATAATGCGAGTAGCGGTGCCACGATTAAATAAAAAACAGGTGAGACAACAGGCACTAAGAAAAATGTGATCGTTAATACTGTACCGGCCGCAGTAATTGGTAAACCTACAAAGAAACCATTTGATTCTGAGCAATTAAAGCGCGCTAAGCGGAAGGCACCACATGTAATGTAAAAGATGGTGATAAACATGCCTGGAAGACCAAAGTTAGAAAAAATAATTTCGTACATTAAAATTGCGGGTGCTACACCAAATGAAATAATATCTCCCATTGAATCGAGCTGTTTGCCAAGCGCAGATTCCTGATTATATTTTCGAGCGACTTTACCATCATAACGATCTAAAAATGCTGCAATAAAAATAAAGAGTACACTATAGTTATATGCTTCATTTAATGCTGCCATAATTGAAGCACCACCAAATGATAGATTTAAAAGCGTAATTAAATTGGCAGCGTTTGATTTTATTTTCTTCAAAGTTAAATCAACTTTTTGGAGAAGAAACATTAGAAACACTCCTTCGACTGAATATTTTTCTATTATACTGCTTTGAGCGATAAAATGATAGCTCTTTAGAATATATCTACTTTTCTTATAAGCTGTTACACTATATAATAGCATAGCGTTAGTTGAGGCTTCATATATTCTATTTTTTTAAAACACGAACTAAATAAAACGTGGTGGAGGATGAAATATGAAAGAAAAAATTTATCAACGACTGATTGAATTAACAAATGGTCAAACAAGCTCTAACATATTAATGAAATTTGCTAAATCGGGCTATAGTAAAAAATTTATTCGAAGCTATAGTAAATTATACGGTATTAATATAGAAGAAGTTTCAAAAAAAATGGAGCAATTTCAAAGTTTGCATGATTTTTTTACGCGCGAGTTAAAAATGGAAGTCCGTCCAATCGATGAAAACCCTACTATACTTGTTAGCCCTGTTGATGCAAAGCTAGAGGCATTTGGGCAAATTAAGGATCAGCTCATTTTAACAGTGAAGGAAAAGCCATATTCTCTCGTTGATTTATTAGGGAGCGAGCAAGCAGCGAAACGTTATGACAAAGGGCAATATATCGTGTTTTACTTAAGTCCAGCAGATTACCATCGCATGCACAGTCCTGTTGATGCGTATGTTGAGAAGCAATACATTCTTGGAAAAAAATCTTTTCCAGTCAATCAAGTAGGTTTAGAATATGGCAAAAAGCCAATTAGCCATAATTATCGTATGGTTAGTGAGCTTGTATATGGTGATAATAAGCATGCGGCCTTTATTAAAGTAGGTGCGACATTTGTTAATTCGATTGTTTTAACGAATACGCTAAAGGAATGGAAAAGGGGTGAGGAAGTTGGTTATTTCTCATTCGGTTCAACGGTTGTGATGCTATTTGAAAGTGAAACAGTTGCTTTTCTTGAAAATGTTAAACAAGGACAGGCGATAAGAATGGGAGAAGCTTTTGCAGTTATGGTATAATAATTTGGATAAACAGCAGAAAATCTAATTTTAAAATTGAAAAAGCCATTAAAATTTAGTGTTTTTTAATTTTTAAAAAAGACAACCATTTTGCTAAATGGTTCAAATTTCAATAAAATAGCAAATCGCTATCTGAAAAAAGGTGTGTTAGACCACTTTTCAGATAGCCCTTAAAGGAGTAATGATTTTGTATAATTTTTTATTACCAGACGCTTATGTCAATAGCGTGTATGAAATTACACCTGAAAGATTGCATGAACTAGGCATTCAAGGTATTATTACGGACTTAGACAATACCTTGGTTGAATGGGACCGAGCCGATGCTACAGAGGAAATTATCGCTTGGTTCGCACAATTACAGGATGCAGGGATTCATGTTATTATTGTATCGAATAATAACGAGGAGCGTGTGAAGCATTTTGCAACCCCACTTGGTATACCGTATATTCACCGCGCAAAAAAGCCACTCGGTTCAGCTTACTATGCAGGGTTATTAAAGCTACGTTTGCGCCGTGATAAAGTGGCGATGGTGGGCGATCAGCTATTAACGGATATTTTTGGTGGCAAGCGTCAAAAGCTATACACGTTTTTAGTGCGCCCTGTAGCAGAATCAGATGGTGTCGTTACACTATTTAATCGCTTTATTGAACGTAGAATATTCAATGATTTAAAGCGTAAAGGCATTACAACTTGGGAGGAGAAATAATGGTCGAAATGCCACAATGTATAGGCTGTGGAGCAGTGATTCAAACAGAAAATAAAGACGAGCTAGGCTATGCGCCCGCTTCATCTTTAGAGAAGGAAACGATTATTTGTCAGCGCTGCTTCCGTTTAAAAAATTACAATGAAATTCAACCTGTTAGCTTAACGGATGATGATTTTTTACGCATTTTAAATGGTCTTGGCGAGCAAGAAGGATTAATCGTTAAAATTGTTGATATTTTTGATTTCAACGGTAGCTGGCTGCCAGGCTTGCACCGCTTTGTTGGGAAAAATCCAGTATTGCTCGTTGCGAATAAAGCCGATTTATTGCCAAAATCGGTGAAGGAAAAAAAGGTGATTAATTGGTTAAAACGAGAGGCGAAGGCGCTTGGTTTAAAGCCAATTGATGTGATGCTTGTTTCCGCGCATAAAGGACAAGGTATGGCGGAAGTAGTTGAAGCGATTGAATCGTATCGAAATGGCAAGGATGTGTATGTGGTTGGCTGTACGAATGTTGGAAAATCAACGTTTATTAACCGCATTATTAAGCAGGCGACTGGTGAAGGCGAAGTGATTACGACATCTCATTTCCCTGGTACGACATTAGATATGATTGAAATTCCACTAGATGATGGCTCAGCACTTCATGATACACCAGGTATTATTAATCATCATCAAATGGCGCATTATTTAGATGCGAGTGAATTGAAATATATTATGCCGAAAAAGGAAATTAAGCCAAAGGTGTATCAGCAAAATGCGGGGCAGACGCTATTTATTGGTGCGCTTGCTCGTTTTGATTTTATGCAAGGTGAGCGCTCAGCGTTTACTGTGCATGTAGCAAATGACTTACCAATTCATCGTACAAAGTTGGAAAAGGCGGATGCTTTATATGCTGAGCATAAAGGTGAATTATTAGCGCCGCCGACAAAACAATTTATCGAGCAATTGCCAGAGCTTGTGCGTCATGAATTTTCCATTAAAGAAGCAAAAACGGATATTGTCTTTTCTGGACTTGGCTGGATTACAGCACAGCATGCAAATGTTGTCGTTGCAGCTTATGCACCAAAAGGGGTACAAGTATTTATTCGCCCGTCATTAATTTAACTTGAATCAGTAGAGGATGAGCTGAGATGAAAAAATGGTTTGCAGTCATCGGTGACCCAATTAGTCATTCCAAATCGCCTGCCATGCATAATGCTTGGTATACAGAAATGGATGTTGATGCAACTTATATACCAATTCGTGTGGAGCCAGCTAATTTACGAAAGGCGGTTGCATCATTAAAACTATTAGGGGCATCAGGCTGGAATGTGACGATTCCTCATAAAGAAGCGATCATTCCATTATTAGATGAGCTAGATGAGCAAGCAGCGAAAATGGGCGCTGTGAATACAGTTGTGAAAATGGCTGATGGGAAATATAAAGGCTATAATACAGACGGAGCAGGCTTTGTCCGTTCTTTAGAGGATGCTGTTGGAACGGTACATAGAGACAAGCCCATTTTATTGATTGGTGCGGGTGGCGCTGCGCGTGGGATTGCCTTTGCATTGTTAGCTGGAGGTTATCGAAACATCACAATCGCCAACCGCACTGTTATGAAGGCAGAAGCTATTTGCGAGGAGCTAGGTACAGGGCAGGCTGTTTCTCTAGTGGAAGCAGAAAATAAGCTAAATCAGTTTGCTATCTTTATTCAAACGACACCTGCGGGCATGGCGAATGGCACACTTAATTTGCCATTTTCATTAGAGAAATTCCCACAAGATGCGATTGCTGCAGATATTGTTTATAATCCGTTAATGACGCCATTTTTACAGGCAGCTGAAGAAAAGGGCGCAACGATTATCAACGGGCTAGGTATGTTCGTGCATCAAGGAGCGATTGCTTATAATTATTGGCTAGGGCATTATCCTAATACGTCAAATACAATAATCGAATTAACAGCACAATTAAAATAAATTATGTTATTTCAGGAAGGAAATCATTTATGTTAACAGGTAAACAAAAGCGTTTTTTACGTGCGGAGGCACATCATTTAGACCCTATTTTCCAAGTGGGGAAAGGCGGCGTCAATGATGCAATGCTTGCACAATTACGCGATGTATTAGAAGTACGTGAGCTGATTAAAGTACGTATTTTAGACAATTGCGAGGATGATAAGCATGAGGTGGCAGAAGCTTTAGCAGAAGGTACAAGAGCAGAGCTTGTGCAATTAATCGGCTTAACAGTTGTTTTATATAAAGAGTCACGCAAAAATAAGAAAATCGTATTACCGAAGGCAGCACAAAAGTAAGGTGAGTAGCGAATGAGACGAGTGGGAATACTAGGCGGTACATTCAATCCACCACATTGTGGTCATTTGCTGATGGCGAATGAGGCTTTTCATGCGCTTAAGCTAGATGAGGTGCGCTTTATGCCGAATGCCATACCACCACATAAAGAAATGCATAACTTGGTAACGGATGAGCAAAGGGTGCAGATGCTTGAGCTTGCTATTTCAGAAGTACCGTATTTCAGCATTGAAAAAGTTGAGCTAGAAAGTGGCGGCATATCATATACGTATAATACGATGTGTTTATTGCAGGAGCGCGAGCCTGATACAACGTTTTATTTTATTATTGGCGGCGATATGATTGATTCGTTGCATACATGGTATCATATTGAAGAGCTTGTCTCGTTCGTGCAGTTTGTCGGCATTAAGCGACCAGGTACAGCAGCAAAAACGATGTATCCAGTACAGCTGTTAGAAACACCTGAAATGAATTTATCTTCTACAGTGATTCGTCAGCGCTGTCAACATGGTGGTCCATTGAAGTATATACTGCCTGAAGCGGTAGAGGCGTATATTCGAAAGGAAGGTCTTTATGGAGCGCGAAAAACTACTTAAGGCAATAAAACCACGCATGCCAGAAAAGCGTTATATTCATACAATCGGTGTGATGGAAACGGCGATTGGCTTAGCGCAGCGCTATGGTGAAGATAGTAAAAAAGCAGAAATCGCAGCCGTTTTGCATGATGTAGCGAAATATGCGGATGAAGAATGGATGCGAGATATTGTACGCACACATTCTCTTGGCTCCGATTTAATTGCTTGGGGAACTGAAATTTTACATGGACCTGTTGGTGCGTGGGTTGCGCAAACTGAATTTCAAGTGGAAGATGAAGCCATTTTAAATGCGATTCGCTTCCATACGACAGGACGCGCGAATATGACGAAATTAGAAGAAATACTTTTCATAGCAGATATGATTGAGCCAAATCGCAAATTCCCTGGTGTAGATGCTTTACGTGAAATTGCGCAGCAAGATTTAAAGTTAGCGATGCGCGCATGTATTCAGCATTCAGTGGCACATTTAATAAAGATGGAACTGGCGATTTATCCACGATCAATTGAATGCTATAACTACTATATTTCGATGGAGCAGAAGCCCTCGCTTCAATAAATTGCAAGATGAATACGTAGATAACAATGAATTTAGCGAGTATCTAAACGCTTGCTAAATCAAAATAAAGCCTCTGGCGGATGTCACCGATTTTGAAGAGAAGACTGCACGATGCAGCTCAGTTAACCGTTGGCGCATATTGTGACTGAGCTAGCTCGAAGAAATCTGGACTAAAGTTAGCCGAGGTGTAATAGATTAGGGAGGACTAAAAATTAATGAATGAAACATTATTACAATTAGCATATAAAGCGGCAGATGATAAACACGCGGAGGATATTGTTGTATTAAATATGGGCAATATTTCTTTGTTAGCGGACTATTTTATCATTTGCCACGGGAATTCAGATCGCCAAGTACAGGCGATTGCACGTGAGCTGCAAGAGAAGGCACACGAAAATGGCTATGAAGTAAAGCGTATGGAAGGCTTTGATACAGCACGCTGGGTTTTAGTTGATTTAGGCGATGTTGTGGCGCATGTATTTCATAAAGATGAGCGTGCTTATTATAATTTAGAGCGTTTATGGGGAGATGCACCTCAGTTGGACGCACCTGAATTATAATGGCAAGCTACGCACGATTTGCGGAAGTGTATGATGCGTTAATGACAGACATTCCATATGACGAATATTTGGAATGGGTGAAAACTTACGCACCGCAAAGTGAGTATCCAATATTATTAGATATTGGATGTGGAACAGGAGTTTTAGCTGCTTTGTTTGATGAGGCAGGCTATCAAGTAAGCGGTGTGGATGTATCAGAGGAAATGCTAATGATTGCAAGTACTCGCTTTGCAGAGGCGAATAAATCGATTCCATTGATCGCAATGTCGATGGAGCAGCTAGAAGGC
Source organism: Metasolibacillus meyeri (assembly GCF_003049505.1). Lineage (GTDB taxonomy): Bacteria > Bacillota > Bacilli > Bacillales_A > Planococcaceae > Metasolibacillus > Metasolibacillus meyeri. Next base: position 15,381 of record NZ_PYWN01000032.1, on the reverse strand, counting down.
TTTCAGGAGCTCGATGTAGCGATTATTCCGATTGATTCGATTAATTACGTACGCGAGGAGCAGGCTGTTATAGAGACGTTACAGCGTATTTATGACAGCTTGCGCCAAGGTGGGCAATTATTTTTCGATGTCCACTCGCTTTATAAAATGGATGAAGTCTTTTTAGACAGTCCATTCACGTATGATGATGAGGAAATTGCCTATGTTTGGCATACGGAGCAAGGTAAAGAAGCCCACTCCGTTTATCATTATATGACGTTCTTTGCCCAAACAGCGAACGGTTTATATGAACGTTTTGACGAGGAGCATTATCAGCGCACATTTGCCCCACAGCAATATGAGGCATGGTTATGTGCTATCGGCTTTAACGAAGTGCATCTAACAGCAGATTGGTCCGTGGAGGCACCAAAGAAGAACAGCGAGCGTATTTTTATTCGCGCGGTGAAATAGGAGGTTGTCTGGATTTTTCCAGACAGCCTCTTTTCATTCATCGAAAAATTTTGTATAGTTAAGATAGCTCCATGTGAGACCTCTTTTGGAGAGATATAATATGCAACGATACCTTCAAAAATACGGAAAAAGAGTGCTATTCCCCATTGCACTCATCATTGGACTCCTCTATTTTTTTCTTCAACAAAACAATTCAGCCGAAGTAGAAATCATCCATGCAGTAGAAGAACAGCCGATTCACAATGAGATAGAAGAAATAACTGTCGTTGTTTCAGCCGTTATCGTCGATATAAAGGGACAAGTGAATTTTCCAGGTGTTTATGAGCTAACGGAAGAGCATCGTATTATTGATGCGATTCAATTGGCAGGTGGCTATACGGACCAAGCAGATACAAAAATGATTAACCATGCGCAACGGTTGCAAGATGAAATGGTTATTTACGTGCCTTTTCAAGGTGAGAAAGTAGAAGAACATGTGAATAGTATAATCCCTCAAAATAGAGCCTCAACAAAGGTCAATATTAATACGGCTGATGAAGCGCAGCTCATGACCATTCCCGGTGTCGGCCCTGCGAAAGCGCAGGCAATTATTAGCTATCGCAATGAGGCGGGAAAGTTTCAGACAATCGAGGATATCAAAAAAGTATCTGGCATCGGTGAGAAATCATTTGAGCGTATAAAAGATTTAATTGAAGTCAAGTGACACCCCATTGCGTCAACTAGGCGAAAAGACTAAACTAAAGTTAAGAAATTTTGGAGGTTGTCATATGGAGCGTATTACATGGGATCAATTTTTCATGGCACAAAGCCATTTATTAGCGTTAAGAAGCACATGTACAAGATTAGCGGTTGGCGCCACAATTGTTCGGGAGAAGCGCATTATTGCAGGTGGCTATAACGGCTCGATTTCAGGTGATGAGCATTGTATCGATAAAGGTTGCTATGTCGTCGATCATCATTGTGTGCGAACAGTTCACGCGGAAACGAATGCGTTACTGCAATGTGCCAAATATGGTACGCCTGCGAATGGGGCAGACTTGTATGTCACGCATTTCCCGTGCCTTCCTTGTACGAAAACAATTATTCAAGCGGGCATTAAAAATGTTTATTATGCAAAGGATTATAAAAACAATCCGTATGCATTAGAGTTGCTAGCGAAAGCAAGTGTCAATGTCGTGCATATTCCATTTAATGAAGCGAAAATCGACTTTTTGCAAGATGAAAAATTGCAGCTGCTTTCGGAGATGCTTGAAAAATTGCGTAGCCACGGTGCTTCTCAGGAGGAATTAGATCCTTTAGAAGAGAAGGTGAACGAACTTTTTGGGCAATATATTAAAAAATAAATGGTTATACTACGCCATGACGGTTCTCATTGCAGCAGGAGCAGCATTTGAATCCGCATGGCTTTTTTTATGGCTTGTAGCACTAATCGCTTTTTGTTATTATAAACGGCTACCATTCGTCCATTTGATTGCACTTGCTATTGTTTGTGGTGCGATGTACGGCTACACATTGTGGCAAATGGGTAAGCTATCTGAGCCTTTAACAGCCCCTATAACGCTTCGTTGGACGAGCGAGTATAAAGTAGACGGGGCATCATTGCGCGGCTTTATGAAGGACGAGAAGGGGCGTAAAATATATGTGCATTACACATTTCGCAGTGAGCAGGAAAAACGCTACTATAATGAGCAATCATTAGCTGGGCAACGTTTTTTTGTTGAAGGACAACTTGTGCTACCAGAAATGCCTGCACATGCATATAGCTTTGCGATGACACATTATTTAAAGAGCAAGCATGCACTTGGTGTACTTGAAATTTCCTCTTGGCGTTTTATAGATGTGCAACATTCCTTTACAAGCTTGTTAGCACAGCAACGCTTTGGCATACTGCGACATATTGAAAAAACGTTCCCACCATCGCTTGTGACAGAAGCTCAGGCGTTATTAATCGGCTCGCAGGAGCAGGTTGATGCCGATTTGACTCGGGCGTACCAAAAGCTCGGTATTACGCATTTATTCGCCATCTCAGGCTTACATGTCGCACTTATTTCTATGCTATTTTTTGAAGTGTTGTTACGGTTGCATGTACGCAAGGAGCTAGCGACAGTATTGTTGTTAGTTATTTTACCTGCCTATGCGCTATTAGCAGGCGGAGCGCCATCCGTTTGGCGTGCGGTTTTAGTCGTTGAGGTCGTCATGCTCGCACGTTATTTGAAATGGCAGTTAAGCGCTCTAGACGCCCTTTCTATCTGCTTCATTCTGTTTCTTATTTGGCAGCCAGCCGTCTTTTATCAAATCGGCTTTCAATTATCTTTTTTAGCAACGCTCAGTTTAATTTTATCGAGCAAATTGCTGGCATCGATGCAAGGTGTATTGATGCAAACATTGATGATGACATGCGTATGCCAAGTGCTCGTTTATCCGTTGTTATTGCTGCATTTTTATGAGATGAGCCTTTCCTCCTTTCTCACCAATGTTTTGTTTGTACCGCTATTTTCCTTCGTGATTTTACCTTTGAATATTGTATTTCTTATTTTGACATATGTATTGCAACCGCTTGCATCGTTGTTATTTTTCTTATATGAGCCGTGTCGCAACCTTTTGACAGAAGGAATTTTTTTCGTGCAAAGTATGCCTTATCAAATGTGGGTTGCAGGTAAACCCTCAATGATAGTGGTTGTCCTCTTATTTTGCAGTGCTTGTCTTACGCTATATTATTTTCAATTACAGAGATGGCGACTTGCGCTGTTCGTATTGATTGTGCCAGCTCTTATTGTGCAGCTCTTACCTTATACGAATAAACAATTGCTCGTTTCCTTTGTAGATGTTGGACAAGGAGATTGTATTGTTATTGAGTTACCTTATCGGAGAGCAGTTTATGTCATTGATACAGGTGGCTTGTTACGTTTTGAGCAGGAGGCATGGAAGCAACGTCATACCGAGTATGAAGTCGGTCGTCAAGTGGTTGTACCGTTTTTAAAAGGAAAAGGAATTGGCAAGGTTGATAAGCTGATTTTAACGCATGCGGATGCCGATCATGTTGAAGGGGCTGAGGAACTATTGCGCGAAATCATTGTGCGAGAAGTACATGTCTCACCTCGCTCATTGGAGAAGTCCGTTATGGGAGATTTTTTACAGGAGGCAGCAAGTAAAAAGTTAGTAATTCGTGAACAAATGGCTGGAGATGCTTGGCAAGCGGGAAAAGCTCAGTTTCGTTATTTATGGCCAAAAGATGTTGCGTATGAAGGAAACAATGACTCACTTGTTTTGTTGATGCAATTCGATGAGCTAAAAATATTATTAACAGGTGATTTAGAGCGCGAAGGAGAACTAGCATTAGTGCAAACAGCTTATGAGGAGATTCGCGATGTAAGCATATTAAAGCTCGGCCATCATGGCAGTAAAACATCGAGCATCGATGAATTTATTGAAGTGACTAATCCACAATTAGCGATTATTATGGCGGGCAAAAATAATCGCTACAATCATCCACATCCAGAAGTAACTGAGCGTTTACAAAGCCATCAAATTGCATATTTGGTAACTGGCGAAGTGGGGACAATCACTATCCAATGGGATGGAAATCAGCTCACCTATACCCATTTCAAAGAATGAGAAAAAGACTTTGTCATGGTACGACAAAGTCTTTTTTCATAAATTAGCGAGAAGCTACTTCTATAACCATCGCGATGATGAACATTATTGTGAATACCCCAAAAGGTACGACGAAGCCAATACCAGCGTCGATTGCATCATTGCGTTGAGAAGCGCGACCACGCCCTTCGAACGGGTTTTCAGTTACGTAATTTGGGTCGTTATGTCCTGCCATATATATCCCTCCTACTCCCTTACAATTATAAGTCAAGCTATTGTAAAAATCTATATGCAATACAATTTTCGTCGCTATAGTGTATGTTCATTTGTCGCAATTTAAACACATTCAAAATCTGTCACATTTGCTAAAGTGAGATAAAGTTTTTTGACACACGGGATATGGTGTAAGATCTTATCTTCTATGGATTATTGAAAGGGGAATACTTTGCTTTTTAGGTGGAGTCTACTGTCCGTTAATGCGGGATAAATGCTATACTGAGAAGGAAGATGTAAAAGAGGAGTTTCGCGATGATTACGAAAATTTGGAACGATATAAAGAAAGGTGATATTGCACCTGTCTATTTACTTGTTGGTGAAGAAACATATTTTATAGATGAGACGGTTAAGCGCTTAAAGGAAGCACTAAGTGGACAAGAGGAAGTAGAGACGATTCCTTTTGATTTAGCTGAGCGACCTGTAGATGTCGTGATAGATGAAGCAGATACAATCCCGTTTTTTACAGATAGAAAGCTAATTGTTGCTAAAAATGCTTCGTTTTTAAAGGTGGCTGAAAAAGGAAAAGAAAAAATCGAGCACGATTTAAAGCGCTTGGAAATTTGGCTGTCTCATCCTACTGATACAGCAGTAACCCTTTTTATAGCACCATATGAAAAATTAGATGAGCGTAAAAAAGTGACAAAGTTAATGAAGGAGCGCGCTATTTTCATTTCGGCTGAAACACCAAAGGAACAAGATTTATATGTGTGGATGAAGCATGAAGTAGAGGCGCATGGAAAAATCATGGGGGATGCTGCTGCCATAAAGTTGGTGGAAATGGTTGGTGCAAACATGCTACAGCTAAAAGCAGAGCTAGAAAAAATGGTGCTTTATTTAGGTGAAGAACATGAAATAACAGGTGAGCTCATCGAGGAGCTTGTCGCAAAAACATTGGAGCATGACGCCTTTAAAATGCTGAATGCTTATTTAGGCAATCGACAGGCGGAGGCCTTAACGATTTATCATGATTTATTGCGTCAAAAAGAGGAGCCGATTATGCTTGTCGGCTTGTTAGCATCCAATATTCGGACGATGAGCCAAGCGTTTTATTTGTTGACAAAAGGCTATCATCCACAGCAAATTGCGAAACAGCTAAAGGTCCATCCGTACCGTATCAAAATGATACTAGAGCAGCGCAATCGACCATCAGCAGAGCGTTTATTGCAAGCGTTAAACGCGCTCGCAACCGTAGACTTACAATTGAAATCGACGAGCAGCAACCGCGCCCGCGTATTGGAGCTATTTTTAATGAAACCTCTTCTTTAGGAAGGGGTTTTTTCTGTGGAATTCCAAGGTTGAGGGAATTTGCAGATAAACTGGGGAAAATGCAGATAACTGAGGAGATCCGCAGATAAATTGTAGGAAAGCGCAGATAAAATGTAAAATCCGCAGATAAACCGTGAGAAAGCGCAGATAAAAGGTGAAATCCGCAGATAAGCCGTGGGAAGGCGCAGATAATTGGGGAAACGCAGATAAATCGTGAGAAAGCGCAGATAAATTGCGAAATTCGCAGATAAACCATGAGAAAGCGCAGATAAAATATGAAATCCGCAAATAAATCCTAGAAAACCGCAGATAATTTGCGAAATAGCATTTAAATCATGAGAAGAAACCTAATTAAGGTAGCTCTCTAAATAGTTCTATTCTCTAAATTTCAAGGATAAAACGAAAAAAGGTCAGCTACGAGTGCTGACCAATGTTTCATGATTACGCTTTTTTAGCTAAACGTGATTTTGTACGAGCAGCTGCGTTTTTGTGGATAAGCCCTTTACCAGCAGCTTTATCAACTGCTTTAGAAGCAGCAACTACTAATTCTTGTGCATTTTCAGCACCAGCAGTTAAAGCTTGCTCAGCTTTTTTTACTGCAGTACGCATAGCAGATTTCGCTTGAGAGTTTGCTTCGTTTGCTTTTGCGTTAACTTTAACGCGTTTGATAGCAGATTTAATATTTGGCATAACTTTCACCTCCTAAATATTAGGTACGAGATGAGTATCTTCTCACTTATTTCATGTGTCAATACAACAAAAATCATTCTACCAAACCACAGCAGTAATTGCAATACATAAATGCAAAGAATATTTACTTGACAGTTTGACCACACTAAAAATGAGGTGAAAATATGGAACAAGTAAATTGGGGAAGAACAGATTTAGTAGATGAAGCAGAGGAAGTTTTAACGTATGAAACGCAGCAACAAAAGGAGAAAACAGCACGTCAAAGTGGTGTTGTCATGGAGGAGCTGAAGGAGCAACGCGTTGAAATAACAAAGGTAACGGTATCGCAAGAAGGTGAAAAGCAAATTGGCAAAAAGCAAGGCACTTACATTACATTATCAATTCCGACACTTTACCCGAGCGATACAGATGGCTTTACACAATTACAGGAAGTTTTGCAAAAATATATTGCCATGCTATTGGAAGATATTCAATATAAAGCGCCAAATAAAATACTCATTGTTGGGCTCGGCAATAAAACGATTACGCCAGATGCGATTGGACCAATTGCAATTGATGAATTGCAAAGTGCTTTTTCAGAAAATCCAAATGAGCAATTTATTATGTACGCACCAGGTGTAACGGGGCAAACGGGCTTTGAAACAAGTGAATTTGTGAAAGCATTAGCGGAAAAAATTAAGCCAGCTGCCGTTATTGTTATTGATGCGTTAGCGACAAGAAGTAGCAAGCGACTTTGTCGAACGATTCAATTAACAGATACAGGCATTCATCCAGGGTCAGGTGTTGGCAATCAACGTGCAGAAATTTCGCAGGAAGTGCTAGGTGTGCCTGTTTTAGCTATCGGTATTCCAACTGTTGTGGAGGCGACAGTCTTGCTAGCAGATGCAGTCGATACTGTATTTCGCACAATTGCCACACGTATTAGCGAGCGTGGCAAGCCATCGGGCAAGCTTTCAGTAACAGGCTGGCGCGGAGATACAAAGGATGCAGATTTAAATTTAGTCAAGCCGATTTTTGGTGAGTGGTCGACATGGTCGATTGATGATAAAAGGCAGCTTTTCGAGGAAGTATTTCATGCACAGGAGCGCTTTATCGTAACGCCAAAGGAAGTCGATATATGGCTCATGCAATATGCTCTTTTAATCTCAAATAGCTTATTCGATTTAACGAATTCCTAAGTTCTAAATAGTCCCCTCCCTCCATAGAGTAGTGGAAGGAGGGGGTGCAAGCGATGAAAGTGATGCAACGCTTTTTGATACTGCTCTTTATTTTATTTTTGCTACCAATTTTGATAGGACAGCTTCCTTTTCCGAATAACCAAATGGCTGTAAATGAACCGAAACCAGCACCTGAAAAAAAGGTCGTTTATGCCGCTGCAACAAATTTAAATCCGCTTCCTGTAAATACTACACCAAAGCCTTTGGAGATTCTTTTTGTTTATACCCATTCTCATGAAGCTTACAAGCCCGCTGTAGAAAGCAAAACGGGCATGCAGGCAGTATATGATGAACAAACAAATATTTTCTCAATGCAGCAAGCGATGCTCAATCATTTTCAATTGAACCATTTAAAAGGAACTGTACTCGATGTAGATGTGATGAATGTAATGAAACAGCAAGGTTCAGATTTTCATCAAGCATATCGGGTTGTACGCCCTTACATTAAGGAAGAGCTTACAACAAATTTATATGATTTGGTCATCGATTTTCATCGTGATGCAGTCGGGCGAAAGGTGACAACATTAGAAACGCCTGAAATGAATTTTGCGAAAGTGGCGTTTGTGGTTGGTTTAGATCATCCTGGCTACGAGGGCAATTTAAAATATGCAGAAGCACTCCATACAGCAATGGAAAATATTGTGCCAGGTATTTCAAGAGGTGTAATGAAAAAATCGGGTGCGGGCGTAGATGGTGTGTATAACCAAGATTTATTTCATAAAATGCTGCTAGTCGAGCTTGGCGGCATTGATAATACAGAGGAAGAAATTTTACGTACGGTGGCGGTATTAGCGCAAGCGATTGCGAAAATTAATGCAGGCGAACAAAGTGGTGTCTGAAAGAGTGCCACTTTTGCTTTATTCCGTATAAATCCCATCGAAATCATTAAAAATTTACGCACAGTTAATGCATGAAATTTTCAATGAAACAGTGCGCGATGAAGTGATGGAAGAGGCGATTTCTTGGATTGAGAGAAGAGTGTAAACTAAAAAGATGGTTAGCTTTTGGCTGACCATCTTTTTGAGCTTTATGCTAATTCCTTATTAATTTCAAATTGGGCTTTGGAGCTATTAGCAAAATTAATCCAATCATTCATAGTGTGAGTAGCTTGGTCCTTCACTAAAAGCTCTACAATATCTAAATGAGAGACCTTTGTTGTGAGCGGTTTTTCCATACCATTAATTTTAGCACCGAACATTTGCTTTGCTAACTTATAGACAGATAATTCTGAAGGTGATATGATAATTGTATCCTTAGGAAACTATTTTATTTCTTAAGGAAACAAAGGAAATGGGGGAATTAGCATGGGAGAAACAATGTTAGCATCATTTGATGGTACGAAGCTTTATTTGAAAAAGGATTTAGTGGACAATGCGAAGGCAGCTGTTGTTGTCGTCCATGGCTTGTGTGAGCATGCAAACCGCTATGATTATGTAACAGAGAAGCTAATTGCGCGCGGTTTTAATGTCTATCGCTTTGACCATCGTGGACATGCTCGGTCAGAGGGCAAGCGCATATTTTACAGTGATTTTAATGAAATTATTGATGATGTCAATAGTGTTGTTGATGTGGCTTTACAGGAGAATCCAAATGTTCCTGTGTTTGTGATTGGTCATAGCATGGGGGGGTTTGCGACTACGGCTTTCGGTACGAAATATCCTGGCAAAGTGAAGGGAATTGTCTTGTCGGGGGCATTGACGCGTTATACGAAAAAGATTTTCGGTGAAACGCCGATTGACCTTCCTTTAGGCACGTATTTGCCAAATGAACTTGGCGATGGGGTTTGTGGTAATCCAGAAGTGGTAACCGCTTATGCTAATGATCCACTTGTTGAAAAGCAAATCTCTGTTGATTTATTAAACAACCTGATTGAGGGTGTAGAGTGGTTGAAAGTCAATGCGCAGCAATTCATCGACCCTGTTTTCATTATGCATGGGGCAAATGATGGTATTATTAGTGACGAAGATTCGCTTATTTTATATGGGGATATTGCTTCAACAGATAAATCGCTAAAAATTTATGCACATTTAATGCATGAAATCTTTAATGAAACTGCTCGTGATGAGGTAATTGAGGAAGCCATTTCCTGGATTGAAAAGCGCATATAACAAGTTCCATCTCTATTCTAATGATATGGTGGTGTGATATGATTCAATAAAGTGAAGCAGGGGACTTTTCCTTTGTCTCACCACTCGCAAATGCGGGATAAATTTAAGCAAGGAAAAGGTTTATTTTATGAAATTAGAATGGATGGGTAATCATCGAGCTTTAATAGAAAAGATGATTAAATATGGAAATGCTTACTCTAACACGTATAAGCGGCAGTTTACTTATGGGACAAATATACTGCTGACTGCTTCACAAATTCAAACCTTAGAATATATTATTGAAGCGGATGATGAGGATCAGAAAATGTCTGAAATGGCGGAACGTCTAGGAGTTAGTCGGAGCGCTTTTTCTAAAAATGTCAAAAATCTAGCGGAAAAAGGTTTGCTCGAAAAATATCGCTTAAGTGGCAATCGCAAAGATATTTATGTCAAGCCTTCGAGTGAAGGCTATGCATTGTATCAACAGTATACGGAGTACATCTTAAAAGAATGCTTCGATGACATGTTCCATATCGCAGATCGAATTCCTGAATCTGCTAAGGAAGATTTTATGGTATTGCTTGATCGTTTTTCCGATACGTTAATTCACTTTAGTGCGAAGAAGGAAACGCCGCAAGAGCTAGTTATGATGGATGAGGAATAGGGTGGGGGCATGTCCGAAAAGTGACATGCCTCTGTTTTTGGTTTTGCGTGTGTATCTCAACGTAAATAGGTGTTGGTTGAGCGAATTTGTTTATTCGTTGGGCAAATTGTTACTTTTGAACTGGGTAAATCAACTGTCGAGAAAGCTGCTTCCTCGCAGTTTTTTGCATTCATCAAAGCACTTGACGTATACTAAAATAGAAAAATAATAAGATGGAGGAATTATGAAAAAGAAACATAGTAAATGGAGAATTGTACATTTAGTCACGATGATTTTTGTTTTATGTCTATCAACAATTGCTGTTCATCCAGCATCAGCAAGTACAACACAGCCTAAGAGAGAAATGCGTGCGGTATGGATTTCAACAGTATTGAATATTGATATGAAAGCAGGCATGAATGAGACGCAATATACGGCTTGGGTACGTCAAACATTGGATCAATTAAAAGCCAATAAACTCAATACGGTCATTTATCAAGTAAGGCCAACAAATGACGCAATGTATCCGTCAAAGCTAGCACCATGGTCAACTTACATAACAGGGAAAAAGCAAGGGACAAATCCAGGATACGACCCTTTAGCGATTATGGTAGAGGAGGCACATAAACGTGGGATGGAATTACACGCATGGATGAACCCATATCGTGTGACAATGTCTAGTCAAAAATTAACGGACCTTGCGCCTGATAATGTTGCAAGAAAAAATCCAGGCTGGGTTGTGAAATATGGCAAGCAATATTATTTAAATCCTGGTTTGCCAGAGGTGCAAGATTACTTAGTGAAAACCGTAAAAGAGCTAGTAGCTAATTATGATATTGATGCCATTCATATGGATGATTATTTCTATCCGTATAAAATTGCGAAGGAAGCCTTTCCAGATCAAGCAGCCTATAAAAAATATGGTGGTTCCTTTAAAAAAGTCGAGGATTGGCGACGAAATAATGTTAACCAGCTTGTGAAAAATCTTTATATAGCAATTAAAGATACGAAGCCACATGTTCAGTTTGGTATCTCACCATTCGGTGTATGGCGTAACAAATCGCTTGATAAAACAGGAAGCGATACACGAGCAGGTGTCAATAATTATGATGATTTATATGCGGACGTAAGAACATGGATTAAAAATGGGACGGTCGATTACATTACGCCACAAATTTATTGGTCAAGAACATTAGCTGTTGCAAAATATGGGACGCTTCTTGATTGGTGGAGTCATGAAGTGCAAACATATGCGAAGACACACCCTGTGAATTTATATATTGGGCTTGCGGATTATAAGGTAGGCAATGACAGTGATGCTGCATGGAAAAATAAAATGGAGCTGCCAAGTCAAATTACGGCGAACCGTGCAGAAAAATCAGCAGCTATGGGGCAAATGCATTTTTCTTTGAAAAGTATGCAAAACAATAAACTAGGCTATGCAACAATTGTCAATCAGCAACTCTATAACTATACGGCACTAACACCTGACATATCTTGGAGCGGTGACACAATACCTGCCGAGCCAACTTTTGTACAGGTGACGAAGGAAGCAGCTGGTCGCAAAATTGAAATTATAGATGAAAACATAACACAGCCACGTAAGTATGTCATTTATCGCTTTATGGGCAACGAGGAAGGCTCTTACGAGGACTCTAGAAATATAGTGGATGTTGTTTATAATACGAATGGCTTCACAACATTTGTGGACAAGACAGCCCTTGCTAAGCGTAGCTACACATACGGCATTATGGCGGTATCTGCTACAGGTGTAGAGAGTGAGACGGCTTTTGTAGTAGTGGAAGACGAGTAGAACATTTTTGACATGAGTACAGGAATAGCTAGCCTAGCTATTCCTGTATTTCTATGAAGGGAGAACATATAAGTAGAGCTAATTGCTGATAATCGCAGTAAATTTCAAAGAAAAATAAAGCGTATTAAAGCACACTCGATGATTTACTTACATAGGATTTTTGCTTTGAATTGGGCATATTAGCGTCATACATATCTCTGAAATGTTGATATAATCGCATTTCCATTCAGTCTAATGTTGTGCTTTGTGTGTTGTTCATAGTATAATTTAAAATAGTTTACACTTAGGAGAGAACAATTATATGAACCGAGAAGAACGTTTGAAACGCCAAGAGAATATCCGAAATTTCTCGATTATTGCCCATATTGATCATGGGAAATCAACATTAGCAGACCGACTTTTAGAATCAACAAAAACCGTGACACAGCGCGAAATGAAATCGCAATTGCTAGACTCAATGGATTTAGAGCGTGAGCGTGGCATTACGATTAAATTAAATGCAGTACAGTTAAAATATGTAGCAAAAGATGGAGAAACATATACATTCCATTTAATTGATACACCGGGACACGTCGACTTTACATATGAAGTATCGCGTTCCTTAGCCGCATGTGAAGGTGCTATTTTAGTTGTCGATGCAGCACAAGGTATCGAAGCACAGACACTCGCGAACGTTTATTTAGCATTAGATAATGATTTAGAAATTATGCCTGTTATTAATAAAATCGACTTACCAGCGGCTGACCCAGAGCGCGTCAAACAGGAAATTGAAGATGTGATTGGTTTAGATGCATCGGATGCAGTTTTAGCATCAGCGAAAGCAGGTATCGGAATCGAAGAGATTTTAGAGCAAATCGTTGAAAAAGTGCCAGCACCTACAGGTGACCCAGAAGCGTCACTACAAGCGCTTATTTTTGACTCTGTTTACGATGCGTATAAAGGTGTTATTATTTCAATTCGAATCATGAATGGTACAGTAAAGCCTGGCGATAAAATCCGCATGATGGCAACAGGTGCAGAATTTGAGGTAATTGAGGTAGGAATTCATACACCAAAAGCAGTACCACAAGCGGAATTAACGGTTGGAGATGTAGGTTATTTAACGGCATCGATTAAAAATGTAGGCGATACGCGTGTGGGGGATACGGTAACATTTGCAGGCAATAAAGCGGCAACCGAAGCGTTACCAGGTTATCGTAAGTTAAATCCAATGGTATTCTGTGGTTTATACCCAATTGATACAGCGAAATATAATGATTTGCGTGATGCGCTAGAAAAATTAGAGCTAAACGATTCTGCCTTACAATATGAGCCAGAAACTTCACAAGCGTTAGGCTTTGGTTTCCGCTGTGGTTTCTTAGGCTTACTGCATATGGAAATCATTCAAGAGCGTATCGAGCGCGAATTTAATATCGATTTAATTACAACAGCACCTTCTGTTATTTATGAAGTATTTATGACAGGTGGCTCGTCGATTCGTGTGGATAACCCATCAATGATGCCTGATCCACAAAAAATCGACCGTATTGAAGAGCCATATGTAAAGGCAACAATTATGGTGCCAAATGATTATGTAGGCGCAGTAATGGAGCTTTGCCAAATGAAGCGCGGTAATTTCATGGGGATGGATTATATCGATACATCACGCGTTAGCATCCAATACGAAATTCCACTTTCTGAAATCGTTTATGATTTCTTTGACTACTTAAAGTCAAACACGAAAGGCTACGCATCATTCGATTACGAGCTAATTGGCTACAAGCCATCCAAGCTTGTAAAAATGGATATTTTATTAAACGCTGAGCAAGTCGATGCACTTAGCTTTATCGTACACCGCGACTTTGCTTATGAGCGTGGTAAAGTAATTGTAGAGAAGTTGAAAGAATTAATTCCAAGACAGCAATTCGAGGTCCCTGTCCAAGCGGCAATCGGACAAAAAGTTGTGGCTCGTTCCACAATCAAAGCCATCCGTAAAAACGTACTCGCTAAATGTTACGGCGGTGATATTTCCCGTAAACGTAAGCTTCTTGATAAGCAAAAAGAAGGGAAAAAGCGCATGAAGCAAGTTGGCTCTGTGGAAGTACCACAGGAGGCCTTCATGGCAGTTCTGAAAATGGACGATAGTAAATAGTAGGTATATCAAGGGTTTGCTCACTATCTGCTATTCAAAGAGAAAGAAAATAGTAGGGCTATCCATCATTAGAAAAATACGTTATATGAAAAGCCGTAAGCATTTAGTTGCTTACGGCTTTGATTTAGTTTTAATAAAGTTTATTCAAACAAATGCCCAGATGCTCATTATAAAATTGAGTACCTAGGCATAGTTGTTTATTTTTGAATTTTCACGTCGTTGAAACGGTAATCTTCAAAATTTGCATTTAATACAATATTAATTTTATCAGCTGTTACAGGTTTAAAGAAAATAACTGACTTTTCAGTCACGCCAGGTTCAATAAAATTGGCTGCGTGAGGTACGTCTTTATCGTAATATCTGTCAAAATTAAAGTCGAAATCAAATCCATGTTGTTTTCCGTTCGCTACGATTTTTGTTAAGCTATCGCCAGTCATAGCTTCCTTCTTAGATTTATTAATGTATGATACATAAACCTTTAAAGAATCTGCATCTTGAACAATTTTGTCGATTCGAATCGTTACATCTTTGATTGTTTTTGTCAGACTGCCTTGTGATGCAGGAGCGTCTTTTTCTGGTGCTTTTGATGTAACGGCATAAGTCTTAGTCTTGTCATCATATGTAGCCTTCCCACCATACAAGCCTACAACACTATCTAAAGGTACATACGCTTTCTTATTGATAATTTGCACATCAACCTCTTTATTTTTGCCATCAAAAGTAAATTTATACTTTGTTGCGGCATATGTTCCCATACTAAAAGCTAGGAATAAAGCAAACACACTAATAATTACTGCCATGGATTTTTTCATTAAAATTCCTCCTTTTGTTCCATTTTAGGTAATTTGGCATGATTTGTACATAGTAAAATAAATTTATATTATGAGAATATATTGATTATAATAAGCGAGCATTTCAACTATAGATACCTTAGGAGTACTTTGGAGATTAATTTCTTTGAGGTATTTCCCCATCGTTTACATAAAATAAAGCTAGATTTTTAAGAGTGAAAGTAAATAAATATGAAAAAAGGGGTGTCCAAAAAGGTAGCACCTTTTTAGACACGCGCCTATTTTGAGCTTAATTAAGCGAATGGGTTGTCTTACGGGCGAATTTAGCTGTCTTGCGGGCGAATCGTTACTTCTTAGCTATAAATTTCAAAAACATTCGCTTCATCGCCTTTTCTTTCAATGAATAAATCAGCTGGATTTTTC
>NZ_PYWN01000279.1 GCF_003049505.1 Metasolibacillus meyeri | reverse complement strand
AAGTGCATTGACCCGGCTATGGGTAGTGGTCATATATTATTATATATGTTTGATTTATTATATGAAATTTATAAAGAAAATGGTTACCCAGAAAGAAGTATTCCACAGCTAATTTTAGAAAATAATATATATGGCTTAGAAATCGATGAAAGAGCATTTCAAATGGCTAATTTCACGATATTAATGAAAGCTTGCCAGTATAATAAACGTTTCCTAAAGAATTTACAAACTAAAACAATCACATTAAATTTGATAAATATTTATGAAACGAATGATATAGATGAACAGGAATTAAAAT
>NZ_PYWN01000278.1 GCF_003049505.1 Metasolibacillus meyeri | reverse complement strand
AGCGCAGATATCTCGAGAAAACCGCAGATAAACTATGAAAAAGCGCAGATATCTCATGAAAGTCGCAAATAAATCATAAGAAAGCGCAGATATCTCGAGAAAACCGCAAATAAATCATGAGAAACCGCAGATATCTCGAGAAAACCGCAAATAAACCATGAGAAAGCGCAGATATCTTAGGGAAACCGCAGATAAATCATGAAAAAGCGCAGATATCTCG
>NZ_PYWN01000277.1 GCF_003049505.1 Metasolibacillus meyeri | reverse complement strand
TATAAATATGTAAATTTTATCTATTCTACATAAATTCAGAAACTCATCTTTCCATATGTCTTTTGGATTGTTTAATGTTTTTAAGATGTACGAAAAATACTCACTACTGTCCATGTTGCTAACTCTTGCATTTCTTGTTACATACTCAATAATTCTTGGGCTAAAATTTTTATGGCTCACAATATCTAAATAGTGTGCATCCATTTTTATCGCTTCAAAATAAGCAGTAGGCAAATTACTCATATAGATATGATTATATAAAATCTGTGATTTTTCCAAGTCTGACATGTCTTCTACTTTAATGTCATATCTACATATATCATGATATTCTAGAGAGTCTTTGAAAGCTTGATTCGTACTAATAGC
>NZ_PYWN01000031.1 GCF_003049505.1 Metasolibacillus meyeri | reverse complement strand
AGCGTCCACCCGCAACGGAAATCAACGAATTCTTAGGTATTCTCTGTAAAATAAAGGCTAATGAACACGCCTGACATTAAAATAAAGAAATACGTTTTTTAGAAGGAGATAAGCATTTTTTATGGAAGTATATAGAAAAAAGATGGCTGATTTGAGAAGTAAGGAAGTACAGTCAATTGAAATTGTAAAAGATGAATTTTTAGCTTTTCGACAAATTTTAGTAAATGAGCCTGATTTCAAGCATTTTAGAGGAGAAGCGAAGCAAGGCGGCAATATAATATTTACCTATTTAGATATTGCTCGAACATAAGCAAATTATTTGTATCAATGATAAGGGGGGAACAAAAGTGGAAGAAGGTATTTTAAAGCAGCTCGAACGTACACGGGAACTGATGATTCGTTCAGGAATCGAAAATGGACTGCGAAATGCCAAAACAATTCGCTTGAGTAGACAACTAGATCGATTGATGAACAAATATGCAAAACAACAAAAGCAAAATGAAAATAGGATCGATAATCAATTAATGAATTAAAAATAATTTTTTATATAAAATATGTTTAAGTTAATGAAATCACGGGAATAATATGAATGAACACAGCAACATTCTCATTTCCCCCTTTTGAGTAGAAGCAAATCAAAGCTTCTGCTCTTTTTTTGTTCAACTACTATAATAATTTATCTTTGTGAACTACAATGGAGAAAAGAACTATGTTTTATCTCGTAAAGTATGTAGTTGATATGTTGAATGGTATATATTGCTTTTACCTATATACTATTCATTACATCTCAATCATAAATTATGATGATGAGCCTATAATATTTAGAATTTTCTGTATTGTTAAGGAGGAACAAATGATGACAACAATTGCATTTATCGGGACAGGGGTTATGGGAGCGAGTATTGTGAAGCATTTATTAAAAGCGGGGCATGATGTAACGCTTTATTCCAGAACGAAAGCGAAATCATTGCCATTACTAGAGCTTGGTGCGAAATGGGCTGATTCACCAGCACAAGCAGCAGTGAATAAAGAAGTGATATTTACTATGGTTGGCTACCCTCAAGATGTAGAAGAAGTGTATTGCGGAGTGAATGGGATTTTTTCCACAGCGAAGAAAGGTGCAATTGTCGTTGATATGACAACATCTGAACCAACATTGGCCAAAAAGCTTTATGCAGTGGCATCAGAAAAAGGTATACATAGTATTGATGCTCCAGTGTCGGGCGGTGATATTGGCGCACAGAACGGTACGCTATCCATTATGATTGGTGGTGACCAGCACGTTGTGGAATCTATTCGCCCAATTTTTGAAGTGTTCGGCGGAAATATTGTTTACCAAGGGCAAACTGGGGCAGGACAGCATACGAAAATGTGTAACCAAATTGCGATTGCTGGGGGAATGATTGGCACATGTGAGGCAATCATTTATGGTCTAAAGGCAGGTTTAACAATGGAAGAGGTGTTAAAATCTATTTCATCAGGTGCAGCAGGCTCTTGGTCCTTATCTAATTTAGCACCACGTATTCTAAAACAAGACTTAGAACCAGGATTTTATATAAAACATTTTATTAAAGATATGAAAATTGCCTTAGATGAAGCGGAAAAAATGAGCTTACAATTACCAGGTTTGCAATTAGCGAAAAAAATGTATGACATTTTATTAACGGAAGGTTATGGAGAAAAAGGAACACAAGCATTAATTAAATACTATGAAAATAAAATTTAATAAATACGAGAGAAGAAATATAACAATTGTAAAAATTTCAAAACGGTGATATGACAAATAGTTGGGCTGTGATACAATTGTAGTATAAAAAATGGGGCTTTAAGAGAGGGGCGAGCGACCTTGGATCATAAAGGTATTTTATTAGAAAGTGGTACAAATGAATTAGAAATCGTAGAATTCGAAGTAGCTAATAATAAGTTTGGTATTAATGTAATTAAAGTGAAAGAAATTATTCAACCAATCCCTGTAACATTTATTCCGCATGTTCACCCACATGTAGAGGGAATTATTCAACTGCGCGGTGAAGTTCTACCTGTTGTTGATATGTTAAAGGTGCTAGGTCTAAATCACTTACAGCACGGCCCTCAACAAAAATATATTGTAGCTGAATTTAATAAACAGCGCGTCGTATTTCATGTAGACAATGTGACACAAATTCATCGTATTTCATGGAATCAAATTGAAAAGCCATCTGATATGTATCAAGGTGGTGTATCGCAGGTTATTGGTGTTATTAAGTATAATGAGGAAATGATACTCTTACTTGATTTCGAAAAAATTATGGTAGATATTAACCCGGCTTCTGGTATTAGTGTGGAGTCTGTGAAAAAATTAGGTAAGCGTGAGCGCTCTGAAAAGAAAATTCTTATCGCTGAAGATTCACCATTATTGCGTAAGCTTCTACATGATACGATGCACGAAGCGGGTTATGATAATATTGACTTTTTCGAAAATGGTCAAGATGCTTTGAATTATTTAGAGGCATTGGCAAAAGCTGGAGGAAATATTGAAGAGCATGTACAGTTAGTAATTACAGATATTGAAATGCCACAAATGGATGGGCATCATTTAACGAAGCGAATTAAATCAAATCCAGATTTAAAAGTGTTACCTGTTATTATATTCTCAAGCTTAATTACAGATGATTTGCGACATAAAGGAGATCAAGTTGGTGCGGAGGATCAAATTTCAAAACCAGAAATCGCAGAGCTAATTTTACGTGTAGATCAATTTATTTTGTAGTAAGCACCTATCATTAGATACGTACATGAAAAGTCGGATGCTTACATAAGGTATTCCGGCTTTTTTCTTCATTCAGTATGATTTTTTGTTGGGAAAACGTAGCGATAAATTTTCTATATTCACAATAAGGTCGTAAGTATAAATGCAGCGAACTGTTATTTACGAGTGTTTGAATAGTTAAATTAGAATTAGGTAGAGCATAATTGGCTGGAAATATGTGACGGATAAGTAGTTAGGTTTACTGAATTAAGAGAAATAAAGGAGCGAGAATTATGAAAGATATGCGAACAGCGATTATTGATATCGGTTCAAATACTGTCCGTCTCGTTATGTATCGTTATAGCAAAGATGAGGGTTTACGAGAGTTCGGGAATATGAAAAAGGTTGCAAGGCTACGTACATATATTTTGCCAAATGGTGAAATGTCTGAAGAAGGGGTTCAACTATTACAGGATTTATTGCAATCGTTTAAGCAAATTTTAGAAGACTACAACATTAAAGATCTTAAAATAGCTGCAACTGCGGCAGTGCGCCAAGCGACGAATAATGCTGAAATTGTGCAAAGAATGCAAGAGCAGTTAGGTATGACAATCGATATTTTAACGGAAGAGGAAGAGGCATACTTTGGTTTTTTAGCTGTTGTGAATTCGATGGCTACACCATCCGCAGTAACGATTGATATCGGTGGTGGCTCAACGGAAATTACATTGTTTAAAAATAAAAAACTCTTGAAAACGCATAGTTTCCCGTTCGGAACAGTTTCTCTTAAACAAAACTATGTAAACAATACCATTATTACTGAAAATGAAAAGAAACAATTACGTAGCTTCTTACGTGAGCAATTTATGTCCTTACCATGGATTGTTGATGTAGGTTTACCTGTAATTGGAATTGGCGGAAGCGCTCGTAATATTGGGCAGGTGTATCAGCAAAAGATTGGTTATCCTATTTCCGATGTGCACCATTATGAGCTAACAAAACAGAATATTGACACATTAAAATTAGAACTTGGTAGCATGACTTTTGAGCAGCTCAAGCAATTAGATGGTTTATCCGCAGATCGTGCAGACATTATCGTGCTTGCACTTGAAGCATTTGCTGCATTAATGGATGTGGCTGGCTCAAAGCATTTCCAACTAAGCAAAAAGGGATTACGTGAAGGCTTAATTATTAACCGAATTGCAGGAAATAATACAGCTGTATTCGATAAGTATGATGTATTTAATATCAATGCACGCCGTATTGCATTTGAATATGGGCGCTCTGAAGAGGAAGTGCAGACACTCAGCAGTTTAGCAGAGCAACTATATCGAGAGGCTTGCCTTTTAGAATTGTTTGATTATAATGAAGCACATTTAGAGCTTTTGACGCGAGCGGCTAAACTGTATGCGATAGGTGAATATATTGAGCTTGATTCAGTAAGCCAGCATACGTTTTACTTAATTGCTAATCAATCCATTCCAGGGATTACGCAAATAGAGCGAATTAAAATAGCACTTTTAGCTTCTTATAAAAATAAAGAGTATTTTGAGCGCTTTGTACAGCCATTTACAGAATGGTTTTCTAAGGATGAACAGAAGGTTTTACGAGATTTTGGTGCCTTATTAAAGTTTGTTTACGGATTGAATATTTCGAGAAGAAATATTGTCAGCAAAGTAACGCTTGAAAAAATAGAAGAGGAAGTAGTAGCTATTGTAACAACAAAGAGAAGCGCTGTTGCTGAGGAATATCAGGCAAATAGGCAAAAAAAGCATCTTGAACGCTTGTTTAAATGTAATTTAATGATTAAATTTGAAGTGGAAGGATGGAATAAATAATGCCAACAAATTTTAGTACAGATCAAGTGAATAATAATCATGAAAGTGTAGATACTATATTATCGAACGAAGCATTACTTGAAGAAATTAGTAAGCCTCAATACTATAATAATCGAGAGCTTAGCTGGTTAGCATTTAACGAACGTGTACTAGAAGAAGCGGAGGATACGACAAATCCATTACTTGAGCGCTTAAAGTTTTTGGCTATTTTTAGCTCTAATTTAGATGAGTTTTTCATGGTACGTGTAGGTGGATTACAAGATCAGGTAAGAGCAGGCTTCCATAAAGCTGAAAATAAATCTGGTTTAACACCGAAAGAGCAATTAACAAAAATCGCTGAGCGCACACAGGCATTAGTACGTCGACAAATGGAAATATATCGTCATTTAATTGATGAGTTATTGTCACAAGAAAATGTCTTTATTCGCGATTTAAAGCTTTTAACTGAGGAACAAAAGCAATATATTAATGAATTATTTGAAGAAACAATTTTCCCTGTACTAACACCAATCGCTGTAGATGCTTATCGTCCTTTCCCGACATTATTAGGAGGAACACAAAACCTACTTGTGATGTTGGAAAGCAACTCGGATGTAGAGCTGGAAAATTTCGATAAAGTAGCAATTGTTCAAGTACCCTCTGTATTAGAGCGTGTCATTAAAGTGCCTAGCCATAATGGCGAAACGGTCTATGTACTATTAGAAGATGTTATTTCAAGTCAAATTAATAAGTTATTCTATGGTTATAAAGTGAAATCTTCACAAGCCTTCCGTCTAACTCGTAATGCAGATTTAACGATTCATGAAGAAGGTGCACAAGATTTATTAGTGGAAATCGAAAAAGAGTTGAAAAAGCGTAAATGGGGCGTTGGTAGCCGCCTTGAAGTACGGGATCGTGAAATGAACGACGAAGTACTTGAATATTTATTGGATGAATTCGAAATCGAGGAATCAGATGTATTCAAAATTGATGGACCACTTGATTTAACATTTATGTTTTCCTTTGTAAAGGCGATTTCTGAAGGACGCGAGCATTTAATGTATGAAAGCTTTATTCCGCAACCGCCACAAGATTTAAGCTCAGAGGAAAATTTATTTGAAAAAGCATTAGTGCAAGATTTATTTTTCCATCATCCATATGAATCGTTTGTACCGATTGTTGATTTTATTACAGAAGCAGCAAATGACCCATCTGTACTAGCCATTAAACAAACATTATATCGTGTAAGTGGTAATTCACCTGTTATTCAAGCGTTGAAGCAGGCAGCAGAAAATGGCAAACAAGTGACTGTACTAGTGGAATTAAAGGCTCGCTTTGATGAGGAAAACAATGTTCACTGGGCAAAGCTACTGGAACAAGCAGGATGTTTAGTCATTTATGGAATGAATAATTTGAAAACACATTCTAAAATTACGCTTGTTGTTCGAAGGAAATTAGGTAAAATTGAACGTTTTGTGCATTTAGGCACAGGGAATTATAATGATGCTACAGCGAAAATTTATACGGATATGGGCATTATCACATCCCATAAAGATTTTGGTGTGGATGCAACAAACTTCTTTAATTATTTAAGCGGTTATACGGAAAAACCAAAATTCTATCACTTAGTTGTATCGCCTTACGATATTCGCGATGAATTTATTCAGTTAATTGATGAGGAGATTCGCTGCCATAAAGAGCATGGGAATGGCTTTATCAAAGCCAAAATGAATTCATTAACGGATAAAGATTTAATGTTGAAGCTGTATGAGGCTTCTATAACAGGTGTGAAAATTGAGTTAATTATTCGTGGTATTTGTTGCTTGCGTCCAGGTATTAAAGGTGTGAGTGAGAATATTTGTGTAACGAGTATTGTTGGACGCTTTTTAGAGCATTCACGCATTTTCTGGTTCCACCATAATGGGGCAAATAAACTATTTTTATCGTCAGCAGATATGATGACGCGTAACATGGTCAATCGTGTGGAAATCTTATTCCCAATTTATTCAGTGGATATTAAACAGCGCATTATGGATATTATGGATTTGCAGCTAAGAGATAATCAAAAAGCACGTATTCAAGATGCAAATGGCAAATATCATTATAAAGAAGGATATACAGGTGTAGAGCGCATTAATAGTCAGGAATCGTTTTTAAAAGAAGCGATTGGTACGGTCAAACTTGAGGAATAGGCAAACGCGAAATAACATTTGGCTGGAGGATTCGATAACAACATGATAAAGCATAATGTGAACAATTTATTTGAAAAAATTATTCAATTAAATCCATTTGATGCAATTGTCGTTTTACAGTATGTTGAACAAAAATATGTTGTGCAGCATGCCAATTGTAAAGCGGTCCATTTATTTAATTGCTCATTCGAAGAGGGAATGGATGCAGGACAGTTTTTTCATCAAATAAATTGGTCAGAAGTAAAGCAATTTATTTTACAAAATGATCAAGAAACGAAAAGAATTAAAATTGATGATGTTGAAATCGCCGTTGTATTACAAACAATGATGGAGCAAGGCAAGGAGTATACGGTCATCATTATGCGCTCTTTACTGACATCGCCAATCATTGATAATCAACGTTTGCATATTATGAGCTCAGCCTATTACGATGAATTAACAGAGCTTTACAATCGACGAGCATTAAATAAACAATGGACAGACCATGACAACTTTGA
Organism: Metasolibacillus meyeri; assembly: GCF_003049505.1. Taxonomy (GTDB): domain Bacteria; phylum Bacillota; class Bacilli; order Bacillales_A; family Planococcaceae; genus Metasolibacillus; species Metasolibacillus meyeri. The sequence goes on along the minus strand of NZ_PYWN01000031.1, from coordinate 33,475 downwards.
AAAAACATCAAATGTTGCACTGTTACTTGTGGATTTAGACCGCTTTAAAAAGTTTAACGAATCCTTGGGCAAACAACGTTCAGATCGATTATTATTTGAGGTAAGTGAAAGGTTCAGAAGCTTGCGTAGCGAGTATTGTGAGGTATTTCGGCATAATGGAGATGAATTTGTTATCATTTTCCATTATGAGGCATTGGAAGAGGTAGAGACGTTAGCATACAATATTTTACAAAGTCTGCAAGAACCATTCATAGTAGACAACCAAGAATATTTTGTTAGTGCTTCAGTAGGGATTGCCTTGTCAACAATTGAAGAAAGAGATTTAGACAATTTGTTACATCAAGCAGACCAAGCATTATTTTATATAAAAAATAATGGTAGAGGGCATTATTGCTATTACAGGGAGGAACTAAAACATTATTTCCCTAATGAGGCTCTAATGGAAGCACATTTGCATAGAGCAATCGAGCTAAAGGAGTTTATGATTTATTTTCAGCCACAGGTCAATTTAGAAACAAATAAAATTGACAGCTTCGAGGCACTGATACGCTGGGAAAATAGAAAGTTTGGCATGGTTTCGCCTGCGCAATTTATACCAATCGCTGAATCTTCAGGTCTGATTATTAGCATTGGTGAGTGGGTGCTAGAGCGCGTCTGCCAATATCAAAAAGAGTGGAGAGAGTACGGCTTTAAACCTGTACGCATCGCAGTCAATATATCCCCAAAGCAATTCAAACAAAAGGACTTTGTAAAACGTATTTCAGCTTTATTACAACAATACAAGGTTGAGCCAAAGTATTTGGAGCTTGAAATTACAGAAAGCTCTATGACAAATTTACATGAAACAACCTCTATTTTAAGCCGCTTAAAAGAAATTGGTGTATATGTGTCGGTAGATGATTTTGGTACAGGCTATTCATCGCTTAGCTATTTAAAGGAATATCCAATCGATATTATAAAAATTGACCAGTCCTTTATTACAGATATTGAAAAGGATAGAAAAAATAAAGCGATTGTTGAAACGATTATTTTACTAGCGCAAAATCTTGGTTTAGAGGTCATTGCAGAAGGTGTTGAGGAAACTGCACAGGAGCAGTTTTTAAGGGAAAATAATTGTCAAAAGGTGCAAGGTTACCTATACAATCGCCCATTACCAGCCAATCAAATTGTGGAGCAATACTTTCATTAACATAAGTAAAGGGGGCTGACCGAAAAGGTACCAGTCCCCTATTTTGGGCAAATTTTAATGTTTAACGTGCGAAAGCAGGTATTGGTTGAGCGAATTCACTTGTTCGCTGAGCGAATTTGGCAATTGGTTGAGCGAATTGTTCCTTTTGAACTAGTAATTTTGAAACCACCCGTTAGCTTCTCTTTTTAGTAGATGTATCTTCCTCTTTTAATTTGCAGTATATTTTTAGCTTTACTCATAGTAATATATAAATAAGTGTAGCTAAGGAAGTTTTGGTTATGCCTAAAAATGAATGGCAGTTCATTCACTATTTTTACAAGGGGGATTATGTATGTTACAGCAAAAAACAATGATTATTACAGGTGGCTCTAGTGGGATGGGGTTAGCGATGGCAAAGCAATTTGTACAAGAAGGAGCAAATGTTGTTATTACAGGGCGCGATTTGGAGCGCTTGGCAAAAGCAAAAGAGGAAATTGTAGCATATGGTGAAGGGGTCGAAACATTTCAAATGGATGTGCGTGAACCTGAGCATGTAAAAGCGATGCTTGCTTTTGCTATTGAAAAGTTTGGGCAAGTGGACGGCTTAGTAAATAATGCGGCAGGTAATTTTTTAGTACATGCAGAAAAATTATCACCAAATGGCTGGAAAGCTGTAATTGACATTGTATTAAATGGTACGTTTTACTGTTCTTCAGAGCTAGGACGTTATTGGATTGAAAACAATATAAAAGGCTCCATTTTAAATATGGTAGCGACATATGCGTGGGGTGCAGGTGCAGGTGTCGTTCATTCAGCTGCCGCAAAAGCAGGTGTCTTATCGTTAACGCGCTCATTAGCTGTTGAATGGGGTGGACAGTATGGAATTCGTGTGAATGCGATTGCACCAGGACCGATTGAGCGAACAGGTGGAGCGGATAAGCTATGGGAATCAGAGGAACAAGCGCGTCGTACAATTGAATCTGTGCCATTAAAACGTCTTGGCACACCAGAGGAAATTGCCAATTTAGCAACATTTATTTTATCTGATAAAGCTACGTATATGAATGGTGAATGTGTAACATTAGATGGCGGCGCATGGCTAAATCAATTCCCATTTTAGTATAAATCATTACTTTAGATCTAATAATAAATTTGAATAAACTTCAGCTGGAGTAGCACATACTAACAAAAATGAAAGGAGTGTTTTTGTTGGGGATATGGCTTTATCCAGCTATTTTTACTGGTGTACTATTACTGGCATGGAGCTATTATGTGACGGTACGCGTAGCAAAAGAAACAGAAAGACAGGCGAGCACGGAAGATGCACCAATCCATGAAGCAATTAAAGATCATCCATTTCTTTTAAATCCAATTATCATCATGTATTTTATTATGAACTTATTTTTAGGAATTATTATTTTTTATTACTGGGCAACGACAAGCTATTAGGAAGTTGTCTAGAAAGTAAAAACTATCCTTTATTTCGTCTTTCCGAGTGAAGCTTCATCGGTATTGTGAATTAGACAAGCACAATTCACAATACCGATAAGATGTAATCCATTATATGGTAGATTGTTTAAGGTGCAAAATATTTCAAGTTTAATGTTAGAAGCCTTCGGAAACCTTGCACAAGCATGTTTTCTGGTAGCTTCTATTTTTTTCATGGGAACTTCTCCGCCCTTCACATAGTCATATTGAATTGAAGTATGATATGATAGTAGTAAGGGTGCGATTCTGGAGAAAGAACGCAAAAAGGAGTTATGATGTCATGATTTCATTAAACAATAAAGCTATACTTGACATGCCAATAGCCGAGTTAGTTATTTCAGCTGAAAAGGTTGCACATGTTCAAAGTGGCAATAATGCAGAGCATGCCTTGTTAGTTTTGACGAAGACAGGTTATTCGTCCGTACCAGTATTAGATGTGAAGTATCGTCTACAAGGCTTACTGAGCACAAAGATGATTACAGAAGAAATATTAGGATTAGAGCGTATTGAATATGATCGGCTTGCCTCAATTAAAGTGGAAGATGTGATGGATCAAGAGGTAGCTTATTTAAAAATAACTGATACGTTTCGACGAGCTTTAGATTTAGTTATTAACCATGCTTTCCTTTGTGTGATAGAGGAAGATGGAACCTTTGCAGGTATTATGACACGTCGAGTCATTTTAAAACAGCTAAAAAAACATATTTATTCAAATGAATTCTAGGTAAACGCAGAGGCTGTTAGGAGGTGTAAAACTTTCTGGCAGCTTTTTGATGAGTGGGGTGAATTGATGACGGCAACAGAGGCTGAAATTATTAAAATATTAGCAGAGGAGCGCAATATGAGAAAGGCAGCGGAGCGCTTATTTTTAACGCAACCTGCATTATCTCAAAGGCTTCAATCAATTGAAAAGGATTGGGGTACACAGTTATTTTTACGTTCCCCGAAAGGCTTATCACCAACACCTGCTGGAGAACTAGTTATCCAGTATGCGATTGACGCGATAGTAAAGCGTGAGGAAATTTTTGAAACGATTCAAGCGCTTAACTCGAAAGTACATGGTACGTTGAAAATTGCTTGCGCGTCGATTGTTGGACAAAATTGGCTGCCGAAAGTGTTAAAGGATTTTGTTACGCAATATCCTGATGCGAAAATTTCGTTAATGACAGGCTGGAGCTCAGAAATTGTCAAGGCACTTTATGAAGGCGAGGCACATGTTGGCATCGTGCGCGGACAGGTCGATTGGAAAGGCAAGAAGCTGCATTTATTCCGTGATATGATGTATTTTGTTGATACAGAAATTACGAATTTACAGGAAATTGAAACGACAGCACGTCCATTTATTCAATTTAAAAGTGATTCAAATTATTATCAGGAAATTCAGCAATGGTGGCAGCGCCATTTTCATTCCAATCCACGTCACCAAATTGTCGTAGATCAAATTGAAACATGCAAGCAGATGGTGATGAATGGCATTGGCTATGCGATATTGCCATCCATTACATTAAATGGTGCGGAGCATATGAATAAAATTCCATTAACAAATACGGAAAACGATTTAGGTTTAACACGCGATACATGGCTAATCGGTTACGAATCTTCATTTGAACTGCGCCAAGTCAATGCGTTTGTAGAGCTTGTACAGGATCGTGCGAGATGTTTATATGAGTATAAATAGAGGGCTGTAGGAAAAGCATGCTTGCGCAGGCTTTTGCCTATAGCTTTTTATTTTGTTTGAATTTTTAATATGGAAATTTAAATGGGTATTTTATCCTATTTGTAATTTAAAAACCAAATATGTATTGTTAAAAAAGGATTTATATGTAAAAATTAAATTGTGAGAATTTTTGGCCAATATTCATCACCTAAACAAACCTTGAATTATTTGTAAAACTACTAATGTATGGAGGAAAAGTATATGAAAAAATTTAACTTGACTCAGCATGGTTTCTTTAAATCGAAAGCGAAGCATCAGATATAGAGATTCACCACTTCCATAAGTAAGCGAGATGAATACTAAAAAATGTTTCAATCAGAGAGAGTTCAATCTCTCTATATCTGACATTGCACTTTCGATACAAAAGATCTTGCTGATTCAAGTTAAGCCTCCGGCGGATGTCACAGATTTTGAAGAGGAGTTTTTCGAGCGAGCTCGAAAAAAATCTGGACGCAATTACGCCAAGGCGCAATTGATAATGTTAAGTTTAAGTTTAATCGCAGCCTTCACGTTAAGTACACCAGCCACTCTTTCAAGCGTTCAAGCCGCTGAAAATTTAGAGCCAGTAATAACTCAAGCAGAAGATAAAATTTTTGTTACAAGAATAGAACCAACAAACGTATCAGCTATATGGGTAACTGAAACTAGAAATGGTAAAACATATTCAGGCTATATTTATAATAGAGGAAGTTATGGGGGCGGAAAATATATTTTTAATGGATATATTCACACAGGTTCTCATGCAAATCCATATGTGCTAGAGAATCATTAATTTGAAAAATATCTAATTTCCAACATCCCCTTTAAGTATATGGAATTGTGAAACAAACAATCTAGCTTAAAGGGGAAATTTTATAAAGTAAAATAAATTAGTAATGGGGAATTTGGGGGTAAAAAATGAAGGAAGTAGTTCATTTTATTTTAAAGGGGATTGCTAAAAGCAAATATACTTTATTATTACCACTTGCCATCATTTTACTAATCACGTCTCTCTTCATTATTCATTACAATCAATCAGGAGCAACCCAACAAGAGCTAGAGGAAATTTTCAAAGGTCGCAAAATCACTGTCGATCATTTGATCGGGAGAGCATTTAGCAAAGAAAGGCTCGTTGGACTAACCGAGGAACAACGTCAATCATTGGATAGCCTCTTAGTACAGGAACAGTATTTAAAGGAAATTTCAAGCAAGCTAAAGGCAAATGATTTAGCGATTACGTCAGCGCATGTAGCTTATATAAACGAATATGATAACTATGTAAATCTTGTTCACATTCCCTACAATAACGAAAAATTATTGGAAATTGAACAGCGTAAAGCGGCGCAGCTAATAAAGCATGATTTACCTTATACGGAACAAGTAACACCATATAATACAGCATTATTTACAAAGCAGCTCTTTCAGCTATTATTCAGCCCTGTGACTGCTTTTCTGTTTTTGCTCATATTTTGCTATAAATATTTATCAGATAGAGAAAATCGACTATTTGATTTTTTTAAAGTGAATTCATTATCTACCACAGCAGTGTATTATGGCTATTTCATTCCTTTTTTGCTAATTGCACTCCTATACATAGTGCTAGCGAGTTCATTATCAATATTACTCCCACTCATTACCGGTAATATTCATACAATTTATTATCCAATAGCAGTAGCGGTGGGTTCTACGATTGTCATGGTTCCTGTGTGGAAGTGGCTCGTTTTCCTGCCAATTGGCTGGGGGATTTTCGTGGCACTTTTGTTAATCTTAGCGACATGCTTATTGAAGCAACGCAGTTCTTTAGGCATGACTTTAGCAATCATAAGTGTGCCATTTATGATTGTTTATATTCTTTCATTGCGATTTGGTTTTTATATGGCAAACCCCTTACACTTACTTGTTTCGTACGAAGCAAATTTATTGGCGACAAATCGTTATATGAGCTATTTAGTAGGGATGTTCATTCTCCTTATTTTATGTATGGTTATTTCTTATCCACTCATCAAATTGCAATGGGGAACGTTTAGAACGCCTGCTCTTCATATGAATAAAAAACAGTATCATCCGTACTACAAGTGGAAGCTTTTGCAATTTGAACATTTGAAAAAGAAGCGTAAGGGACATATTCTCTTCACATTTCTTCTACTGTTTGGCATTATTGGCGGTACAGTGGCTGTAGTGAATCAGCAATTTCAAGCAATGCCTATGAAAGCATTGAAAGCAATTGAAGGTTTCCAAAGTTTCGCGGTTGAAAATCGTACACATTGGAAAATGCTTGAAGAGGATTTTGAGTTAGAAATAGAGATGCAGCAACAATCAGGGGAGGAAATAGAAAGCCCTGAGGAAAATCCTCATATAGCTATGGTAGAACAATTGAATTATATCTGCAATATGTTAGAAATTTTAAAAGGCGAAATTCATGCAGAGGATTTTCCCGAAAAATTTCGAGAATTATTAAAGTCACTCGAGGCACCAACATATAAGGACCTAGACGGTAGCCTATGGAATGTAACCATAATGGCATCAGAGGAACAACGGTATATTTTAGAGGAGAAAGGAATAAAAGAATGGTCACTTGGGAATCATTGGGTTTCTAATTTTAATGAACTAAATAAAACTTTTCATAACGATGAGGTCGTAAATCTCTATCAAGACAGAAATATGAAATACGGAAATAGTGGCTTGTTTTCTATCTATAAATATTTAGATTGGAACATCATGCAGTGTGTGCTAGCGGTCTTTGTGCTCTTGCTATGGGCAACAATGGCTGACGAACGACAGCCAAATCCATCCATCAATTTTTTAACGACGAAGCCGATTCGTGTTACGTCGATTTATTTAACGAAATGGCTGTATAATCTTGCAATCGCTTATAGTTTACTATTGATCAGTGCTATTTTCATTTTCCTTGTGAGCGTTGTCATTGGTGGTTTGGGTGAAGCTGAGTATCCAATTTTAGTCTATGCAACGCATCGACTCCATGACGATTATTTCTATTCCATAATAGATGATGCTTCTTTTTATTTTGAGAATTTATCTACACTGATTTTGAAAAGCAGTCTGTTAATTTTTGCTCAAATTTTCTTTTTAAATAGCTTGTTTAGCTTGATTGGCAAATGGATGAAAAACCATTATGTGACAATTGTGCTGACAATAATTGTCGTTGTTGTAGGTTACTTTTTAGCAAGCCACTATATTGCCATGGACGGTATGTATATCAATCCATTCGTTTATTTCGATACATGGCATGTTGTAGATGGCTGGAAATCAATTTTAGCAAGGGATTCAAAAGTAAATGTCTTCAACGGCACGATGATTTTGTTGATTAGTGGTAGCTTATTATTCTGTATCGGACTTTTAGGGAAAAGAAAGGTGGTAGTGTAATGGTATTACAAGTAAAGCAATTGACGAAAAAGTATCACAAGAAAACGATTTTAAAAAATATATCCTTTACGATTGCCAAAGGAGAAATTATCGGTCTTGTTGCGCCCAATGGTACTGGTAAATCTACTTTAATGCGCGCGATCCTTGCATTAGAGGAAATTGAAAGCGGTTCAATCACGGTAAAAGATATTGCCAACAGTCACACGGACTTTTTTAAATATATTTCTTTTTTGCCAAGTGATAATTATTTATATATGCATCTAACGGGCTATGACCATCTATCCTTCGTTGCGAATATTTATGATTTAGAGAAGCGAGAAATCGAGGAGGTCATTGATTTAATCGGTATTCGCTCCTATGTCCATCAGTCTGTGAAATCCTATTCTTATGGGATGCGCCAGCATTTATTTACAGCGCTCAGCATCTTAACAAAGCCCTTGATTATTTTAATGGACGAACCTTTTAATGGGTTAGACCCAACGAGCACGATTGAGTTAAAACAATTAATTCGTACTCTACATGCACGAGGGATTAGTATGCTTATCTCCACGCATAATTTGGATATATTAGAGGATTTGACAGAGACGATTTGGTTTATGAAAGATGGGGAGCTGTTCATGAATGATCATGTATTGAATATCGATGCACCATATGAAATTGAACTTTCGTATCAGGATAACATCGAGCAACTTTTGAAAAACTGTCCACTTCCTTTCCGAATGAATGATAATCGCCTACTGACAGATGCAGCACATAGCGTGGAAAAATATCTTGAATGGCTTATCAAAAATGAGGTACAAATTCATTCTGTTAATCGTAGCAAGCAAAACTTAGAGGATGTATATAGGCATTTTTATGAGGTGTGAAGAAGAAAATATAAAATACAGTTAAACAATTTGAAAGGACAGGAATGTGGCTAGTGTGCATTGCTGTCTTTTAAATTGTACAGAGCTTTATAAAATAACAAGTAGCCTCCGTAACAAACTGTACGATATTACGTCTAATAAAATAAGAGTCAGAATATTTAAATTGAAAATTGCAAACTTACCAAAGTGAGCATGTTAATTCATGAGGGTATTCTCAAATATACAGCGATATCTATCTTGAAACTATTTTTTAATGAAGCATTTCTTAAGAATTTCTGAAAATTTCATAATAATTGGAACTAATGGATAGGAAAAACGTATAATTTATGTATAGTCACTAATAAGAAGGGGTTGAGTTTTTGAGAAGTGTAAAAATAACAGCATACATAATAGTCATGATGCTAATGGTTAGCTTGTTTTTACCAGTTGGACAAGCGAGCGCAGCACCAGCGCTAGAGGTGAGTGCAAAAGCAGGCATTAATGGGAAGGCAAAGCATATGCAGCCAGCTCCTTTGTATGTAACCATTAAAAATACCGGAGACGATTTTAATGGAGATATGGTTGTGAATGCATCGTATTCTTATGAAGCAGCTACAGCGCTCGTCATTCCTATTTCGATAGCAAATGGTGAAGAAAAAACATTTGAATTATATTTGAATGGTTTAACAAACTATGGATATTCAGAAGAGGAAATGTTCGCCTTTTTTGAAGGCGGAATTGACAAAGGCAAGAAAGTAAAATATTCAGGAACGAAGCGTCTGCAAACGAATTTTTTAGATCCAATGACGACGTTTATTTTTACGGTTACCGATAGTAGTGACCGTCTTAGTGAATATTTAAAGCTATCGCAGCATTTACCACATGCTCAGCTGGAAGTTATCCATTTGAACCAAATAAAAGAATACACATTGCCTGAAGATCCACTAGGCTTAGCGATGGCGAACATTATTGCATTTGATGAAGTATCAATTGCCGATTTATCGCAGAAGCAGCAAGAAGCATTATTAAAATGGGTGCAGGATGGTGGCACGCTTGTTATCGGTGCAATGGAGCAAATCAATACAGCTTCTGGCATATTTAAAGATAGCTTGCCATTAACATTATCAAATGAAATGGAAACTGTTAGTGCAGAGAGGTTATCAGCGTTAATCAATGAGGAAAAGTTTTCTGAATCAATTCAAGTGCATGCAGCTACGATGAATGCTGGTAGTCTTTCTGTGTTAGCTGATGAAGGCAATATATTAGCTGCAAGTAAAAAAATTGGTAGTGGTGAAATTATTCAAACGGCGTTTTCGTTAGGTGATCAGCCACTTGCTTCCATGGAAGGCTACGCGGCATTAACAGCGAAAATGTTAAGCATTCAAAAGTTTTCTAATTTTAATATGGGAGGATATCATCAATCACCATTTGAGCAAATGATGTATGACATACGTTCGGTAAATGAATTATTCCCATCATTTGAAGTTTCGATGACCTTTACACTGATTGTTGTCATTATTTATATTATTGTGATTGGACCGATACTTTACTTTATTTTAAAAAGATTAGATAAGCGTGAGTATGCTTGGTGGATGATTCCTTTAATATCGATTGTTGTATCAATTGCATTATTCGTTATAGGTGCACAAGGACGCATTATGCAGCCTCAAGCGCAGCAATCTGCAATTTATAAAGTAAATGAGGATAGTAGTTTAAATGGTTACTATATAGAGTCGATTTTAACAAATCGTGGTGGAGACTTTATTGTCAATACCGATTCTAATACAACGGCAATGGCTTTGCGTAATTATGGTCGATTTACAGGTTCGGGCGGTGCTTTATATGAACATTCGTATATTAAAGAGCACGCAGATGGCACAACGTTAACATTGCGCGATTTAAGCTATTGGTCTGTACAATCTTTTATTGGTAATACGGCTACGCAAAATGTAGGGAAAATGGATATTGATTTAACATTAAAAAATGAAAAGCTAACAGGGACAATTAAAAATAATTTCCCGTTTGACTTAAAGGATGTCACGCTACAATCGGGCTTAAAAATTGTGAAGTTAGGTGATATCGAAGCGAATGGTACATTGACTGTTGCGCAAGATGTGAAGCTGACAACATTGCAAAAGCCAGTCTATTACAACAGGTATAACTATACTTATCCAACAACAAAGGCTGATATCGACCCAGTTCGAATTGAGCGTTTGCAGGCAATGACAGGCTCTTTAACTGAGCAAGAGGAGCAGCCAATCATTAGTGCATGGGCAGAGCAAGCGCTTGTAGGTGTAGAGCTAGAGTCAGGGGCTAATATGTCACCGATTTCTTATTTCGTGCAGCCATTTGAAGGAAAAGTAGAATTAACAGGGCCGTTTACAATGAAGCAAAGCAATTTAAATTATGATTTGATTCCTTTATCGGTAAATGGTTATTATGAACCATTTGATAGACAGTTAAACAAATGGTATTTATCCGATGGCTCTTACGAAGTCATTGTTTCAGTACCACCTAATTTTACAGAGCATATTGAACAGCTAAATGAATTGATTATTGCAAACAAAGATTCAGTCAATATGAAGTTAGCAATTTGGAATAATCATACGGAAAGCTACGAGCCTTTAGATAAAAATCGTGTTGAATTAACAAATGACGTTGAGAATTATATGAATGACTTAGGTGAAATCCGTTTAGAGCTAATATTTACTACAAATCAGGGAACGATTGAAACGACATTACCTAACGTTGAGCTGAAAGGGGTGGCGAAATAATGATTGAAATTCAAAATTTAACGAAAAAATACGGCTCCTTTATCGCTTTAGATCAATTAAATTTATCGTTAGCAGAAGGAACTGTTTTCGGTTTCGTAGGAGCAAATGGCGCAGGTAAATCAACAACCTTCTCCATTTTAGCAACATTGCTTTCGCCGACCTCTGGAGATGCGTTTATTAATGGGAAAAGCGTTGTCAAAGATCCGAAAGAAGTGCGTAAGCAAATTGGCTATATGCCAGATTTCTTTGGCGTTTACGATCAACTGAAGGTCGATGAATATTTAGATTTTTACGGTGCAAGCTACGACATTCGAGCAGCAGAACGAGCAGTGTTAATACCGCAGCTATTGGAGCTTGTCAATTTAACGAATAAGCGCTATGAATATGTAGATTTATTGTCGCGTGGTATGAAGCAACGTTTATGCTTAGCGCGAGCTTTGATTCATGATCCGAAAGTGCTGATTTTAGATGAACCAGCATCGGGGTTAGATCCACGTGCACGAGTAGAAATGCGTGATATTTTGCGCAATTTAAAAACGATGGGCAAAACGATTTTAATTTCTTCGCATATTTTACCTGAGTTAGCAGAAATGTGTGATGAAATCGGTGTGATTGACAATGGCAAACTAATTGCGCATGGTAATGTAGCAACAATTCAGGCGCAGCTACAAGGAGAAAAGCGCATCGTCATAAAAGCGACAGAGCGTTTACAAGAAGTGCGTGCCTTTTTAGAGGAAGATCCGAAAATATCTTCAATCGATCTGATTGATAGCAAATTGGAAATTGAATTTAATTATCGTGGAACAGATGAGGAACAGGTAGCATTACTAAAAAGAGCCATCTTAGCAGATTTACCAATTTATGCTTTAATAGAGGAAGAGAAGGATTTAGAGGATGTCTTCATGGCAATTACGAAAGGAGCGGATGCGGAATGATGGAACGCTTATATAACCCAGTATTTGTGAAGGAGCTGAAGTTGCGCTTCCGTTCCTTTAAAAGTTTTTCAGGTTTAATGTTTTATTTAGCCGTTTTAACGATTTTTATAGCAGGCTTTTTATTAATTACGACAGGCTTTACAGGTAAAGGCTTTTTTAGGCCAGATACGAGTTTTATGATGTTTGCTGTATTGACAATTATTCAAATGGCGCTTGTGCTATTTATTACGCCGAGTTTAACGGCTGGTGCTATTAGTAGTGAGCGTGAAAAGCAAACATTAAATATTTTGCTAACAACGACACAAAGCTCCACACAAATCGTGATTGGTAAACTATTATCATCTTTATCATTTCTTGTACTAATGCTTGTAGCAGGCTTACCATTGTACAGCTTAGTTTTCTTATTTGGTGGTGTATCGCCATCACAAATTGTATCAATCTTTTTATTTTATTTATTAACTGTTATAGCAGTTGGTAGCATTGGCGTAATGTTTTCAACAATTACGAAAAAAACGATTGTCGCAATGATTGCTACGTATGGCTCTATCATTTTTTTAGGAGGAATAACAGCGTTTTTCTTCTTTATAACGCTTGCTTTTACACAAATGACAGCAACAGGTGGTACGCCACAATCCTTTATTGCTTACTTTTGGGCAGCGATTAATCCAGGTGCTTTAATGCTGACATTAATCGAGCCAGAAATGGGTAGAGGACTAACGGAGCTATCAGGTGTTAAGCTACCTGTTTGGGTAACGTATTTAATTTTTTACAGTGTGATGATTGTGCTTAGTTTAACTGTTGCAATTAAGAAATTGCGTGCAAATATGAAGAGCAATCGATAAGGAGGAATGGATATGGAGCAGCGTAAGCAATTACGGAGCTATATTCAACGTGCGAAAAGAAGTTTATTACTAGAAAAAAGCATACCGCTTGCACAATATGGCTTGTTTTTGGCCATGCTTGCGAGCGCTGCTATCATGATTGTTTCAAGATTGTTTGTCTGGCCATATTATCGTCAAACAGCCTTCACAGCATTTGCTGTAGGGCTTGTTGTGACGCTAATTGTTATATGGTGGAAGCGAGTTCGTGAGCAAGAAGCTTTATTTAAGCTAGACAGTTATTTTGCACATAATGAGCTAGTAACAGCTTTATCTTTTAAAAATGATGATGAACCCTTGGTGCAATCATTGCTACAAAAGGCATGGCACAACATGGAGCAGGCATTTTCAGCCTTTAAAAAGCGCGATAAAAAATTATTTCAGCCGAAAGCGTTTATCGGTCTTGTTATTACGGCTTGTTTGCTAGCAATTATGTATATCTTTCCTGCTAAGTCGCAAATGGAGGCAGTTGAAGTGGAAAAGGAACGCGCGGTTATGCAGGATATAAAAAAGGAAGTTGCGGAGCTAGAGAAAAAGGCTGAATCAAAAGAAGTAAAAGAGCAACTGAAGGAATTACAAAACAAATTGAAGGATACGAAAACTGCTGAGGAAGCATTGCGCGAAATGGTGAAAAAGCAAAAGGAGCTTGCACTAAAAGAGCAGCAGTTAAAAGATAAACAAAGCGTGAAGGAAAATGGTGACGATGCAGGTGAGAGCTTATCAGACGAAGAGGTAGAACAGCTAAAAGAACTAGCGCAATCACAGCAGCAGCTAACGAAAAGTGCCAATTCCACACAAGCTGAGATGGGGAGACTGGGCAAGCCTTTAAGCAAATCGTTACAAAATTCGATTGCAAGTGCGAATAATGCGAATGCCGCAAATTCAAACAATCAATCTAGTAATAAAGGACAGCAAGGCCAATCTGGTCAACAAGGACAGTCTGGCCAATCTGGTCAAGCTGGTCAGCAAGGACAAGGGAATCAACAAGGCCAAGGAAACCAGCAGGGACAAGGAAATGGTCAGGGACAGGGCTCTGGTCAAGGTCAGGGACAAGGCTCTGGACAAGGGCAAGGAAGTGGCCAGGGAACAGGCACTGGTCAGGGCAATGGTCAAGGTGGCTCAGGGGCAGGAAGTGGTCAAGGTAGCCGTGATTTATTGACAATTCCAGATCGTATTGGTGGTTCAAGTGAGACAACTGTTGATGGTGGTCAATTAGGAGAAGGAACACATGTTGATGAGCAAGAGGCAGACGGCCCCATTACGAAAGGGACAATTCGTCCATACGAAGAAGTCGTTGGCACATATAAAGATAGCTATTTAGAGAGCTCGGAGCGTTTACAATTACCGAAAGATTTACAATCGGTTGTACAATCGTACTTTACGTCAATCGAGTCGCGCTAGGAGGAAATTTGATGGCATTTACAGAACAGCAGTACACAGAGATGAGTGAAAAATTACAGCAAGTAAAGGAAGAAATTCATCGTTTTATTGTTGGACAAGAAGAAGCAATTGACTACACATTATATGCAGTTTTAGCAGATGGGCATGCCTTATTAGAAGGCTTACCAGGCTTAGGGAAAACGATGTTAATTCGCACGATTTCGGAAGTTTTGGATTTATCGTTTTCGCGTATTCAGTTTACGCCAGATTTAATGCCTGCAGATATTACAGGAACAAGCATGATTGAGCGTACTGCGGATGGTAAGCAACAATTTACATTCCAGCCAGGACCGATTTTTAGCCAAATGGTATTAGCGGATGAAATTAACCGTGCAACACCAAAAACACAAAGTGCCTTGTTAGAGGCGATGGGTGAAAAAACGGTGACCATTTTAGGTGATACGAAAAAGATGGCAAAGCCGTTTTTTGTACTAGCTACGC
This sequence comes from Metasolibacillus meyeri, assembly GCF_003049505.1. Classification (GTDB taxonomy): domain Bacteria; phylum Bacillota; class Bacilli; order Bacillales_A; family Planococcaceae; genus Metasolibacillus; species Metasolibacillus meyeri. The sequence continues at coordinate 18,426 of NZ_PYWN01000031.1, read as the reverse complement.
AAAACCCGATTGAGATGGAAGGCACATACCCACTACCTGAGGCACAAATGGACCGCTTCCTTTGTAAAATACTCGTACCCTATCCAACGAAGCAAGAACTGATGGAAATTATGAAGCGCACAACAGGCTCCATAGAAATCGGCTTACAAAAAGTAATGGATGCGCAGGAGCTCGTTCAAGCACAGCACATGGTAAAAGAAGTATTAGTGGCGGATGAAATGTTAGAGTATGCCACAGAGCTGATTGTGGCAACACATCCAGAGGGAGACTATGCAATTGATGAAGTGAAGCAATATGCATTGTATGGTAGTGGTCCGCGTGGTTTGCAAAGCTTAATTAAGCTTGCGAAGGCACGTGCATTACTCAATGGACGTTTCCATGTTTCTGTAGCGGATATTAAAACGGTTGCGAAGCCTGTACTGCGTCACCGTATGCTGTTGAATTACGAAGGGGAGGCTTCTGGTAAAACAGCGGATGATATTATCGATATTATTTTAGAAAAAGTGCAGCAAGGTGCTAGCAAGTGACGAATAAATACGTATTGCCGGAAGATTGGCTCGTCAAAATCGGTCGCTTCCAAGTAGCAACGGCCTCCAAATTACGTGGGCAGCATAAAGGCTCGCACCGTTCGCAACGCTTCGGGGCATCGCTTGATTTCTCAGATTTTCGTGAATATCATTTAGGCGATGATGTGCGACAAGTAGATTGGAATGTTTTTGCAAGAACAGATAAATATTTTATTAAACGCTTTTTAGATGAGCAGGAGATGCGCGTGCATATTTTGCTTGATACAACAAAATCAATGGCGAGAGAAGCGAAGTGGTTGTTTGCAAGGCAAATCGCTACATCACTTGGTTTAATGGTGCTTGGGCGTGATGACCGTCTATCTTTTTCTTATTTACAGGAGGAGCTAACGCCACCATTTCGTCGTAAAGGGGCAACATACAGGCGCGCATTTCTGCAAATTGTCTCTGCCCTTGAGCAAGCTAATTATAGCGGTGGCTTTGCGCAAGGTGCTTTAAGAGCATTGCCAAAGGATAGTACTGTTTTATTCATTATTACAGATGGCTTAGAGCCTGTTGAAGAGTGGGAACAGCTATTAAAGCGGTTACCACGCTTTGCTGGAGATGTGCGTATTATCCAAATCGTGACAGAGGAGGAGCTTTCGCCAAAGTATACAGGCGATGTGCGACTTTTAGATAGCGAGACAGGCAATGATGTCAATGTTACAATGTCGAGCAAGGTATTACAGACATATACAGAACGCCGCGTATTACATGAGCAACAGTTCGATGCGGTATGCCATCGTTTCGGCATTCGCAAATTACAATTGAAGGTGGAGGATGGCTTACAACATGCCATATTCCATCAATTAATGAAAGCACATTGGATTAGGTGAGGTGAGCCGTATGGGCTTTAGTCAAATACTTTATAGCTGGACGGCCATCTTTCCAGTTATTGTCCTACTATATTATTTCTTCCGTAAAAAATATACGGATCAACCTGTATCTTCTACCCTTTTTTGGTCAGAAATTATGCAGGAAACACGTGTATCACCATATTTAAAGCATCTGCAAAAAAATGCTTTGCTCTACTTACAACTATTGGCGTTATTGCTGCTTATGCTCGCATTGATGAATCCATATATAAATAAATCAAAAATTGCAGGTTCGCAAGTCGTGTTTATTGTTGATACGTCAGCGACAATGCTTGCAGGGAAAGAGCAAGCAACATTTGAGTTACATAAACAAGAAATGCTGTCACTCATCAACGATTTAAACGGCAGGCCAATCACAGTGATTACCACAGGACATGCGCCAATAGCTATTTTACAACAAGAAACGAATGTCAATGCGATTGAGCAGGCGATTCAGGCGTTGCAGGTAACATATGAAACGGCTCAAATGCCGAAAGCACTTGATGTAGCACAAGCATTTATTGGAGATGCGCCAACATCTGTTTACATTTTTACAGATGCGCTTGATAAAATGCAATTACCTATTGAAAAAGATACGGTACAGTGGATTGTGAAAGGTGCAGCAAAGGATTTAAAAAATATTGCAATTACGCGCTTTGCTGCAACGACAGATGGAAAAGCGGCAATGGCACTTGTACAGCTTCGTAACGATACGAAGGAGATGCAGCAAGCAACATTAACATTGTACGATGCTGATAATAAAGAGCTAGTAAGTGAAAAAGTGAACATACCGGCAAAGGAAATCGTAGCAAAAACCTTTAAAGATTTGCCTGTTACCCAAACAATGACAGCGAAAATTGATGCAAATGATGATTATCTAGTTGATAATACACAAACGGCATTGTTACAAACAACTTCTGCTGCATTAGTAGTTGACCAAAGCTTGCATCAGCTCATACAAAAAGGCTTTCAAGCGATACAGCCAAATGTCAAAATGGTGCCTGCGTTGCAGCTAGCTGATAATAAAGATGCGGTTATTGTAACGAATCAAGTAGCATTACTTGGACAAATGAAAAAGCCTATTATTTTATTTGGTCGAGATGACGCAGAGAAATTTGAAGTAGCAGGAAATATAAGTATGACAAATGATGCATTATTTGCCTTTAGTAATTTAAAGGATGTTTATGTAGGGGCATTATATGAAGGCTTTGATAGTTATAAAACAATTGCAACGGTAGGCGAGGAGCCCTTTATTCAGCTTTCGCCTGAAGGGGATATTATTGTTTTAGCCGATATTGAAGATACAGATTGGCCGTTGCATCCATCATTCCCGTTATTTTTATGGAGCGTGGAGCAGCAACTATTAGAATCCTCTAGCTCACTTGGCATCTTTGCGCCAAATGAGGAGAGAGTTGTAGCCTTGGCACAAGGAGAGTGGTCAGTTTATTCACAGGATGATGAATTTTTATCAACTGTTGTGAATGGTATTTTAACAGCTCCGATAAAGCCAGATACTTATGTTGTGCGCTCTACTGAAGAGGAGAAGCGTTTTATCGTGCAATTACAGGCACAGGAGCGTGTCATTGAAGAGGGAACAAGCTATACAATTGGTGCATTACCAGACAATGGGCAAGAGGAATTATCGAAATCATCCATTGTACCATGGATACTATTGCTTGTTTTATTATTGTTAGTTGTCGAATGGGAGGTGCAACGACGTCGTGGATTTACGAATTGATATACCGCTTGCCTTGTTGCTATTACTTCCATTGCTTATTTATTTTATTTGGACATTTTGGCGTGAACGAGAGCGTTTGAAAAAGAGCCATATTGTCGTATTAGGTATTCGAATTTTGGCGGTTTGCTGTCTTGTATTTGCCCTCGCAGGTCCTTATATTTTACTGCCAATTAAAGAGCAGCAAATCGTTTTTTTAGTCGATCGCTCAGCATCGATGAATACGACGGAGCAGGAGCTGACTGACTTTATCGTAGAGAGTCTACAATCGAAAAAAAATAATCAAGCAGCAGGCATTTACTCCTTTGCTTCCACTGTGCAAACTGAAGCAACTTTAACAGGGGATTTGAAGGAAGTGCCGAAATTTTCAGCATTCAAAAATAATGGCGAAACGAATATTGAGCAAAGCTTGCAAATTGCTACAGGTATTGTCGATTCCAAAAAAGCAACACGCTTTATCCTATTAACAGATGGCAATGAAACAAAGGGGGATGTCTTAGAATTTGCGACAAAGCTTAAAAGCTCAGCAATGAGTATTGATGTGGTGCCATTCCAACAAAAAGTCACGAATGATGTGTCATTGAAAAGCTTTGTTTCACCACAAATTGCGTATGCGGGAGAGCAACAGCAGCTTGTTACTGAGATTTATGCAACAGAAGCAGAACAAGGAGAGCTTTTGCTATATGAAAACGACCAGTTAATCCATCGTGAGGCGGTAGAGCTGACAGAAGGCTCCAACGTTTTTACGTATAAGCATAGTATGCAATCAGAGGGGCTTGTGAAATATGAGGCGGTTGTACAAGTTGGAGAAGATGCTATTTATGAAAATAATAAGCTGACGAGCATTACAATGGTGCAAAGTGAACCTCGCTTATTAATTGTCAATGGTTATGATATAGCATCTCCTATTGCAGCAGCACTCGGTCAGCATGCTATCAATTATGATGTAATTGCAGCTGAAAGCTTACCGAACGATCTTTCCAACTACTTGCAATACAATGCGATTATTTTCGACAATGTCCCAGGGCATGTAGTCGGTGAAGCAAAAATGCTTGTTATTGAGCAAGCTGTTAAAAACTTTGGTGTCGGCTTTGCCATGATTGGTGGAGAAAACAGCTTTGGCTTAGGTGGTTATTTTAAAACACCAATTGAAACATTATTGCCTGTTGAAATGGAGATAAAAGGGAAAGAACAGCTTCCTTCATTAGGTCTCGTTATTGTGCTTGACCGTTCTGGTAGTATGTACGGCTCTAAGCTCGAACTGGCAAAGGAGGCAGCAGCTCGTTCGGTAGAATTGCTACGTGAGGAAGACACACTTGGCTTTATCGCCTTCGATGATCAACCATGGGAAATTATTGAAACAAGTCCATTACATGATAAAGAGGCAGCTGTCGATACGATTTTATCGGTGACACCGGGTGGTGGTACAGAAATTTATCGCTCACTTGCATTAGCTTATGAAAATTTAGCAGACTTACAATTGCAACGTAAACATATCATTTTATTAACGGATGGTCAGTCACAGCCTGGCAATTATGAGGAATTAATTGAAGAAGGCAAAGGCAATAATATTACGCTATCAACAGTAGCGATTGGCAGCGATGCAGATAGCTCGTTATTACAGCAATTGAGCGAAATGGGAAGCGGACGCTTTTACGATGTCATCGATGAGCAAACAATCCCGTCCATTTTATCACGAGAAACAGCCATGATTTCACGTACTTATATTGAGGATAATCCATTTTATCCGACAATTTATAATGCATCAGGCTGGAATCAATTATTTGCACAAGGTGTACCGCAAATGAATGCCTATATTGGTACTACAGCAAAGCAAGGTGCAGTCGTTGTAGCAGAAAGTGCGAAGGAAGACCCTGTACTTGCACAGTGGCAGTACGGTTTAGGGAAAACCTTTGCCTTTACATCTGATTCGACAGGTAAATGGACAGGTGATTGGGCAAGATGGCAAGACTGGGGCATGTTCTGGCAAACGATGCTATCACAAATGCTACCAAGCTATAATGATATTGCCTACGATGTTCGTTTAGATGCAGATGGCTCTTTTATTATTACGGACCCGACAAATGAAGCTGCCTTTTTAGATATTGTGGCTGTCAATGAGGTAGGAGAAGAGCTAGAAACGCAACTTGAAATGATTTCTGCCTCACAAGTAAGAGCTACGGTAGATACAGAGCAAGGGCTGATTTTCTTCCGAATTGCCGATGAGGAACAGGCAATTTACCAAGCTGGCTTAACTGTGCCATATAGTGAGGAATATGAACTAAAGCCTGTCAATGAAAGGCTTATTACAGATTTGACAGAGCAAACAGGTGGCGCTATTTTGAAAGAACCAGCTGAAGCATTCCGTGACTTTACGACAAAGGGTGCTGAACGTCAAAATATTGCGCTATGGTTATTATTAGCAGGAATGCTACTATTCTTTATTGATATTACGATACGTCGCTTTGGCTGGGGCTTTTTCATCAAGCCAAGGATGGAAGCAGAAAGTGTGGAGCAAAAGCCTATACAAGCAGAAGATACGAATGTTGCTCAATTGCTGAAAGGTATGAAAAAGCGCTCATAAAAGGATGGTTGTGAAATGGATGAACAGTTACATGAGTGGATAAGACGTTTCCAGCAGGAAAAGGATATTGAAGCATTAATGCACTTGAAAAATGAATGTACTTATATGATTGAGCCTTTAATTGTGGAGTTTACTGAGAAATACGGAAAAGACGCAGGTGAGCTGTTACGCTTAAAATGGGATAAACGATTTCATTTTATTTTTACGAAGTACCAGTTAGATGTTGGTTTACCTTTAGAAAGCTTCGTGCAAAATACTTATCGTTTTTACTTTATGCAGGTGTTGACGAAGGCGGGATATCGATAAAAAGAGTGCTGGGGAATGGATTTTCCCAGCATCTTTTTCTAATCATTAACATTCGAATCTTGCAACAAAAAATTGTATAATGAAAGATATAAAACACTTTGCGTATCATAATAAATGTCAATTCACACTAGCCAAATTCACTTGTGTTATGTTGAAATGAAACAAATGTTCTTATTTTGTTGGGGGTGAGAATAATGGAAAAGGTATATAGTTTATTAGAAAAAATGTATGGAGAAATTCAAGGATTAAAAGGAGAGATGCAAGAAGTAAAGGGAGAATTACAAGAAGTAAGGGGAGAAGTGCAAGGATTAAAAGGGGAAATGCAAGAAGTAAGGGGAGAAGTGCAAGGGTTAAAAGGAGAGATGCAAGAAGTAAAAGGAGAAGTACAAGGATTAAAAGGGGAAATACAAGAAGTAAAGGGAGAAGTACAAGATTTAAAAGGGGAAATGCAAGAAGTAAAGGGAGAAGTACAAGATTTAAAAGTAAGAGTTGGGCAGATAGAAGAAAAAATGGATAGACATTTTATTGGGATTGGCAAGCAATTTGAAGAAGTTGTTAAATTGCAAAATAATGCTAATAAAGAAATAAATGAAAGATTGGATTATATTACATTGAAGGCTGCCAAAAACGAAAAGGATATTATGTTTTTACGCTACAAACAATAAACTATGTTTTAATAACGTGATGAGTTGAAAAAAATTGTTAAGTATTCAGACTGAGGTTTTGAATCACATGACTTTTGAAAACCTTTTAATGAAATAACGAGCTACTTTTAAGGGGAAAATAGGAATTTGAATATGCAAAATAATACTGCAAGAAAAAGGTGCAAGAAATCAATTGAAAAACTTGATTTCTTGCACCTTTTGACTATCTATTATTTCAAGCCTTTGCCAAGCCCTTTTAAAAAATGGACACCAAAATTGACAGCGCGGTTGACATCAGGATCTTTTAATTGCTTCATTAATTGCAAAACACCGATTTTTTCATCAGCTTCTACAGCTTTATTGCCTTCATCTAGTCCGCTGTTTAAAGCCTCAATGAGCTTTGTTGTTGTAGCAGGGTCCATATCTGACAATGCGCCTGCAACGCCCATTAAATTATTCATAATATTTGTGATTGGCTTACGTGTTAATTGGCCTAATGCGATATGAGCAACCTCTTCCTTTGCTTCAATTAGCTTCGATGCAGCCTCTAGTGCTCCGATATCATTTAATTCCGTTAAAATGGTGAAAATTTGCTTCACAGCATCCTCATTTTCTGTGACAAGTTGTTTTAAATCTTCTAGCTTTTGTGCTTGTAGTTGCTCAGCTGTAAGCTCTTCTTTTTTAATCGTCGAAATTAATTTTGCCACGCTCTTAATTCCCCCCATTCGTTGTTAAATGCACATAGCCTGGACGATTCCATTTGCGCTGTACTTCAACACCATTTTGCGGATGACGCTGCTTATAGCGCGGATTTGTTCGAGGAAGTGGCGTTTTGCCTTTAGGCTTCAGTACCTCAATACGCACCTTCGTCTGTTTATAGGCAGGTGTAGATGTGTTAATATCTGCGGCTGGACCTGTTAGGAAGTTGATTGCTGAATCTTTACTAACAGAGTTCATCGGTAAAAATAGCTCATTGCCTTGTACGCGATCTGTGACAAGCGCATTTAATTTCAATGCACCATATGGTGATACGAGGCGCAGGAGAGCGCCATCTTCAATACCGCGTTCCTTCGCTAATTCAGGCGATACTTCAACAAAAATTTCGGGAACTTTTGCTTGAATACCCTTTGATTTATTTGTTAAATTGCCTTCATGGAAATGCTCTAACATACGTCCGTTATTAATTAAGCAATCATATTGTGCCTCATATTCTACAGGCTGTACCCAATCCTGTAAGGAGAAGCGAGCTTTTTTATCAGGGAAATTAAAGCCGTCTTCATATAATAAAGGCGTATCCTTGCCGTCTAAGCTACCCCAACAGAAGCTGCCCCAGCCCTCTAATACATCATAGCTTGCTTCAGTAAATATAGGTGAAAGGCTAGCCATTTCAGCAAAGATTTCGCTTGGGTGGCGATAATTCCAATTTGCACCTAAGCGGCGTGCAATCAGCTGTAATATTTCCCAATCCGCTTTTGACTCACCAAGTGTTGGTAATGCTTGATATAAGCGTTGTACACGACGCTCTGTGTTGGTGAAAGTTCCTTCTTTTTCAAGCGATGGTGCGGCGGGTAAAACAACATCGGCATATTGTGCTGTGCGTGATAAGAAGCAGTCTTGCACAACGAAGAAGTCTAGTTGTGACAGCACTTCATCAACATGGTTTGCGTTACAATCAACAAGTGCCATATCCTCTCCAACTAAGTACATCGCCTTCATTTTACCTTCCATTACTGCGTCAAGCATGGCCATATTTGTGCGTCCCGGTTGTGCAGGAATTTTTACACCATAAGCCTCTTCAAATTTAGCACGTTCTTCGTCATTTGCCACTTTTTGATAGCCAGGCAATAGGTGAGGTAATGTTCCCATATCACAGGCACCTTGTACATTGTTATGTCCACGTAGTGGATAGGCTCCAGCCCCTGGACGGCGATAGTTACCTGTTGCTAATAGCAAATTGGAGATTGCCGCAGATGTATAAGAACCACCTGTATTTTGCGTAACGCCCATTCCCCAAAGAATACATGTACCATCTGAATCGTGAATCATTTCAGCTACTTGAATTAATGTTTCTTTCGCAATACCTGTTTGTTGCTCAGCATAATCCAATGTGTATTTTTCAAGTACCTCTTTAAATTCCCCGAAATGATTTACATTTTCTTGAATAAAGGCTTCATCATGCCAGCCTTGGTCAATCATATATTTGGTCACAGCCATTAGCCATACTTGGTCCGTACCTTGCTTTGGACGCATAAAAATATCAGAACGCTCCGCCATTTCATGCTTGCGAATATCAGCTACAATTAGTTTTTGCCCATGTAGCTTATGGGCACGTTTGACACGCGTTGCTAGTACAGGATGTCCCTCAGCAGGATTCGCACCAACAATAATCACAAGACCAGCCTTGGCGATATCCTTAATTGTGCCAGCGTCTCCACCTAAGCCAACTGTGCGAATTAAGCCATCTGTCGCAGGTGATTGACAATAACGTGAGCAGTTATCGACATCATTTGTTTGGAACAATTGACGTGCCATTTTTTGGATTAAGTAGTTTTCTTCATTGGTAATTTTAGAAGAAGAAATAAAGCCGATAGAGCCTGAGCCATATTGTTCATGAATGCTACCTAATTTTCTAGCTATTAAATCAAGTGCTTCCTCCCAAGATGATTCGACAAATTCATCATTTTTACGAATCAATGGCTTCGTTAGACGCTCCTCTGAGTTGATGAAATCCCAGCCAAATTTACCTTTTACACAAGTAGAAATGGCATTAACAGGTCCTTCAGAAGGTTGCACCTTTAAAATTTTTCGCCCCTTTGTCCATACTTCGAATGAGCAGCCTACACCGCAAAATGTACAAACCGTTTTCGTTTTTTTCGTGCGTTTACTACGCATCGCAGCCTCTACTTCAGAAATAGCAAAAATACCGCTATAGCCCGGCTCAACTTCTTTAATTAAGTGAATCATTGGGTCAAGCATATCTTGCTTCAACCCTGTCATAAAGCCAGCTTCGCCAAGCATTGTTTTTTCCATTAAAGCGTTACATGGACAGACTGTGACACATTGACCACAGCTAACACAGGACGAATCGTTAATTGCCACACCTGTATCCCAAATGACACGTGGTCTGTCGGCTTCCCAATCAAGAGATAATGTTTCATTGACCTGTAAGTTTTGGCAGACCTCTACACATTGGCCGCAAGCGATACATTGGTTTGGGTCATAGCGGTAAAAAGGGTGTGATGTATCGACTTCATGTGGTTCAACTTTCGGTTTATACGGATATTTTTGATGCTCTATTTCCATCATTTCAGCCGTATTATGCAATGCACAATTACCGTTGTTATTATCGCAAACTGTGCAGTATAGCAAATGATTTTCTAATAAGCGATCCATCGCCTCTGTTTGGGCCGCCTTTGCTTTGTCAGAGGCTAGTTGGACATTCATTCCTTGCTGTGCCTTTGTTGAGCAAGAGCGTACTAATTGTCCATTTACTTCCACAATACAAGTGTCACAGGTCTCAATTGGGTCAACTACCGGCACATGACAAATTTGTGGATGTGCAATACCATTTTGGTTAATCGTATCGAGAATTGTTGCCCCTTCTGTTATAGGATATGCTACGCCGTTAATCGTAATATTGTTCAAAGTCAGTTCCTCCTCTTTCTCTCCGACTATTAAATGCCAAGACTAGCACCCCCTCATTTAGTGCTTATGTCTTCACATGAAATAAAAAAATCCACCAAGAAATGACACGCTATTTGCATGTTAGTCATTCAAGGTGGATAAAACTCTTAGCAGAACGTGCTAAAAACCCAATCTACTGTTCAGTTAAGTTCACAATAGCACTCAAACATTAAAATTCCTGATGAATTAAAATATCTCAATCCCATTCGTATATCTTTTATTATAGCTTCTTTATTTGCAATGAACAATCCTTTATTTTTCCCTTTCAATTTTTTTCGCGGTACTATATTATTAACAAACTAGTAGGGTGGAAAAATTATTTGATGTTAGGAGAACCGCACAATGTCTAAAAAAATACATGAATTTAACGATATGATTCGCAAGTTGCGTAAAGATTTATTTGGAAAAGGACCTGAGCGTATCCAGACAGTTTTTGTTAACAATATGGCGATTTCGACTTTGCACGGCAATCTCACACCGACAGAAAAATTTATCGCAAGTACAGCAGAGGGCTTAAAAACGATTCATGCTGCACGAACGAACATGATACAGGAGCTATATGCGAAAGAACCGCCAACCGCATTGGAAGAACTGATGGGTACAAAATTAGTTCATCTTTTTACAGATATAAAAATTGAGGAAGATATAGCCATTTCGGTATTTATGTTTGAGGATACTATTAGTGAATAGAGGCGATGACTGATGGAAAAGGCAGTTATGCGAAAGATTTTACGCGTTGATAACGGACAAGTAAAAACGCTAGAAGATATGGTTGTCACAGAGCATGCAGTGACGATTAAAATTAACCAGCAGGAATTTGTGACAATGGTTTGTACGCCTGAATATGTGGAAGATATGGTTGTTGGATACTTAGCCTCTGAGCGTGTTATACAGAGCATTGAAGATATTGAGGATATTTGGTATCAGCAACAAGAGGGCTTTGTGCATATTACAACAAAGCGGTTAAATCCATATTATCAACAAATCCAAAATAAGCGTTATATTACTTCTTGCTGTGGTATGAGTAGGCAAGGCTTTGTTTTTACAAACGATGCCTTGACAGCAAAAACAATGAAGGATAGCAATATCCAAATTACAACAGAGGATTGCTTCCGCTTTATGCAGGAAATGCAAAATACGGCATTAACCTTTAAGCAAACTGGCGGTGTGCATAATGCGGCGTTATGTGATAACAATGGCATCTTATTAACGCGTATGGATATTGGTCGTCACAATGCACTTGATAAAATATACGGTCATTGTTTGCGCCAACAAATTGATATGCGTGATAAAATTATCGTTTTTAGCGGACGCATTTCATCTGAAATTTTATTAAAGGTATCGAAAATTGGCTGTGCCATTGTCTTATCAAAATCGGCACCGACAGAGCTAGCATTGCAATTAGCTGAACAATTAGGTATTACGACAGTAGGCTTTATTAGATACAATTCGCTTAATATTTATACACATCCAGAGCGTATTCAATTGCGAAAGGAGGAGCTATGATGACTGTACGTGATAAGCTCAATCGGCCGTTGCGAGATTTGCGCATATCGGTAACAGACCGTTGCAATTTCCGTTGTCAATATTGTATGCCCGCGGAGATATTTGGACCAGACTATGCTTTTCTACCATCGGATAAAATTTTAAGCTTTGAGGAAATTGAACGCTTAGTGAAAATTTTCGTAGCACTCGGTGTTAAAAAAGTGCGAATTACAGGCGGTGAACCGTTGCTACGCCGTGATTTACCTGTGTTAATTGAGCGTCTTTATCAAGTACAAGGCGTAGAAGATATTGCTTTGACAACAAATGGCACTTTATTAAAAAAATATGCACAGGCTTTAGCACAAGCAGGTTTGTCAAGAGTGTCTGTCAGCTTAGATTCATTAGATGAGCAACGCTTTGCTGAGATGAATGGACAGCGTGGAAAAGTGGTAACAGTGCTAGAAGGCATTGAAAAAGCAGTCGAAGCAGGATTAGCTGTGAAAATTAATATGGTTGTTCAAAAAGGAAAAAATGAGCAAGATATTGCAGAAATGGCGCGCTTTTTTAAGGAGAAACAGCATATTTTACGCTTTATTGAGTATATGGATGTCGGCAATTCAAATGGCTGGCGCTTAGACGATGTTGTGCCGAAAAGAGAGATTCTTACACAAGTACAGAATTTTTCACCGTTGCATCCAGTTGAGCCGAATTATACAGGCGAGGTAGCGACACGCTATCAATACGAGGATGGGCAAGGGGAAATTGGTGTCATTTCGTCAGTGACAGATTCTTTTTGCTCGACATGCTCACGCGCTCGTATTTCAGCAGAGGGCATATTGTACACATGTTTATTTGCTACAAACGGTGTCAATTTACGAGAATTATTGCGCTCCAATGCGGATGATGTGGTGATTACCGAGAGAATTTCTGAAATATGGGAACAGCGCGTGGACCGTTATTCAGATGAGCGCAATGAACAAACGGTGCAAAACAGAAGAAATGCAAAAATTGAAATGTCACATATCGGTGGTTGAAAATTATCTAGTTCAAAAGTAATGATTCGCCCAACGGATGAAGGAAAGCGCCCGGCCAATCGCTAAATTCGCCCAACGAACAGGTTAAAGTGCCCAACCAATGTTTGTTTTCGCCTGTTAAAGAGGGGCGTGCCCGCAATTTCAGACAGCCCCTCTCATATTAGTCATGCGTGTATGTGCCGCTTTTGCCACCTGTTTTTTGCACAAGATAGGTTTCTTTAATGACCATCGACTTATCGACCGCTTTGCACATATCGTAAAACGTCAGTGCAGCAACGGAAACGGCTGTTAATGCTTCCATTTCTACACCTGTTTTACCATTGCATTTGACAGTTACTTCGATATGTAACTCGTAGCCTGAAGCGCTTTGCTGATAAGTGAATTGGAAATCTGTACCTTGCAACATAATAGGGTGGCACATCGGAATAATGTCTGCTGTTTTTTTAGCAGCCATAATACCCGCAATTTGTGCTACTTGTGTTGGGTCACCTTTTTTGATGTGACCTTGTTGAATCGCTTCATACAATTGATTTGATAAAGTGATAATGCTACGTGCAATCGCTGTGCGCTGTGTAACATCCTTTGCCGAAATATCGACCATTTTTGGACGACCTTGCTCATTCCAATGGGTAAAATTATTCATGGTTTGACTCCTTTGCCAATCTTGTGGTGTGTTGATATTGGTAAATGCCATTGTATCGCTTGCGAATGGGACATAGCAAACGCGAAGCTTTTCTAATAAAGCTTGCATACTGCGCCGATTTTGCTGAACTAATTGGCTAGCAAGTGGATAGGCAGTGCGGCGATATAAGGCAGCGAGCGGCTGTAATCGATTATCTTGCCGTGGCACAATGGCATCATAGCGCTCATCTATAAATGTTAGCAATGTTTGGACAAGCGCTGCATCGATAAAAGGCATATCGCTTGCTAAAACGAAAAACCATTCAACATCGGGGAAATTTCCCATAATATTGTGTAAAGCAAAGAGCGGTCCTTGGTGTGGCTGTTGCTCAATAAGCCACTGTACATCAGTTTCAGCAAAGCCCTTCTGCAAGTGCTCATTTGTGGCGATAATTAAGGGCTGTAGCTGATTTTGTTGTAAAGCGTTTAAACTGTACTGATAAAGAGGCTGATTTGCAAATTGCTCAAACATTTTTGGCTGACCATAGCGTGACGATTGCCCACCTGCTAATAAGACGCCTGCAATTTTCATAGGCGTCGTAGCTCACCAACAAAATGTTGGATAGTCGGCACAATAAGCTTTGTCATTGCAAGTGTAACCGCGTTTGTAGAGCCTGGTAGCACATAGATGGCCGTTTGTTGACAGCTACCTGCTGTTGCGCGGCTAAACATTGCTTTTGCACCAATTTCATCATAGCTTAACGTCCGAAATAGCTCGCCAAAGCCTGTCATTTCTTTTTCAAAAAGAGGAGCAATGGCGTCATAGGTTTGGTCTCTTGCTGTAAAGCCTGTTCCACCAGTTACAATGATGGCATGAACGGTTGGGTCAGCGCACCAGCCTTGTACAAGGTGGGCAATTTCAGCAGGCTCATCGGCTACAATTCGATAGTCTGCTAATGTAAAGGAAGCTTCTTCAAGCAATGTTTGAATGCGTTGCCCGCTCTTGTCATCGGCTACTGTACGTGTGTCACTTACTGTTAAAACTGCAACGTGTATAGCAAGATGCTGATATGTTGGATGTGTCATATAATTGAAATTCTCCTTTTTGAATCTTATTATAATAAAAATATAAATAGAAAGGCAAAAATGCCATGCATGATAGATATTCAAGACAGCAATTATTTCAGCCCATTGGACAGCTTGGGCAACAGCAACTTCAGCAAAAGCATGTGCTTATTGTTGGGGTAGGAGCTCTCGGCAGTGCGAGTGCGGAGGCACTTGTACGCGCTGGTGTTGGCAAGCTGACGTTAGTTGATCGAGACTATGTAGAATGGAGTAATTTACAAAGGCAGCAACTTTATACAGAGCAAGATGCTGAAAATAAAATACCGAAAGTGATTGCGGCACAGCAGCGCTTACAGCAAATTAACCGTGATGTGCTGATTGATGTACATATTTTAGATGCATATACGGCACAATTTACCACATTGCTTGCTGGTGTTGATGTCATGATAGATGCAACGGATAATTTTGATATTCGCTTTTTCTTGAATGACCTTGCACAAAAGCATCACATACCATGGGTTTATGGTTCTTGTGTTGGAAGCTACGGCGCTACGTATACCATTGTACCCAAGGTCACACCGTGTCTACACTGCTTACTATCCGCTATACCAAATACCGGAGCAACCTGTGATACGGTAGGCATTATTAGCCCAACAGTGCAAATAGTAGCGGCTTATCAAGTAGCGGAGGTACTTAAAATTCTAGTAGGGAATATGGCAACTTTACGCAAAAGCTATTTAACATTTGATGTTTGGCAAAATCAGCATTATGAAATTAATGTGAATAAAATCCGTCAATCTGATTGTCCATCCTGTGGTACAAATCCTACCTATCCGTATTTAGCCTATGAAAATCAAACGAAGCTCGATATATTATGTGGACGTGATGCTGTACAAATTCGACCACCACAGCAAGTTCACTATGACTTGCAGCAGCTTGCCGAAAAGCTACAACATCATGGTAGGATTCAACAAAATCCATATTTACTCTCTTGTCAAACAGAGGATTATCGTTTTGTACTATTTCAAGATGGACGAGTTGTGATCCATGGCGTACAAGATGTTCACCAAGCGAAAAGCATTTACTATCGTTTATTAGGATAAAGGAGTGTTTTAATATGATAGAACAAAGAAAGCCAATTGCTGTAGCGGAGGCTGTGCAACGTGTCATGCACTATGCTTATCAAGAAAAAACGGAAACGATTCCATTGCATCAAGCGTATGGACGTTTTTTAGCAGAGGATATTGCTGCTGATCAAGATGTCCCTGCCTTTGATCGCTCGCCTTATGACGGCTATGCGATACGTTCGATTGATAGTGAGGGAGCTAACGCTGAACAGCCTGTTGTATTCCAAGTTGTAGGTGAAATCGGCGCAGGCTATGTTTACGACGGTATTGTCGATGAGCGGCAAGCTGTGCGCATTATGACAGGAGCGATGATTCCGCAAGGCTGTGATGCTGTTGTCATGCTTGAAATAACGCAAAGCTTTGAGCAGGATGGGCAAGCCTATATGTCATTGAAGCGACAAGTACAGGCAGGCACAAATATTTCTTACAAAGGCGAGGATATTCAAAAGGGTGCTGTTTTAATTACAAAAGGGCAGTATATTAACCCCGGTGTTGTTGCACTTTTGGCTACATTTGGTTATCCACAAGTAACAGTTTTCAAAAAACCTATCATTGGTGTGATTGCAACAGGCAGTGAATTATTAGAGCCTGATGAAGCGTTGCAAGCTGGAAAAATTCGCAATAGTAATGCTTATATGGTAATGGCACAAATTGAGCGTGCTGGTGCAACAGCGAAATATTTTGGTCAATTAAGCGATAATTTGGAACTATGTATTGAAGCTGTGAAAGATGCTTTACAGGAAGTGGATATTTTAATTACAACAGGTGGCGTATCTGTTGGTGATTATGATTATTTGCCAGCTATCTACAAGGCGATTGGAGCAGAGGTACTTTTTAATAAAGTGGCGATGCGTCCAGGTAGCGTTACGACAGTTGCGGCACGTAATGGACAGCTCTTATATGGTTTGTCTGGCAATCCATCTGCTTGTTATGTCGGCTTTGAACTATTTACACGTCCGATTATTCGTACAGCTTTTCAAAATCCGCAGCCGCATTTACGACGTGAGCAGGCGAGGTTAGGCGCTGATTTTCCAAAGCCGAATCCTTTTACACGCTTTGTACGTGGAACGGTTTCTTTTGATAATGGGCAGCTAATTGCTGTGCCTTGCGGTTTTGATAAATCAAGTGCTGTATCATCGTTAGAGGGAGCGAACGCCTTTATCGTGTTGCCAGGTGGCTCGCGCGGCTACGAAAAGGGCATGCAAGTTGTTGTTTTATTGTTAGAAGATATGCAAGGAAGTGAATGGCCTTGGGACAAAATCGAAAAATCCTACAAATCGTAGGCTATCAAAACAGCGGCAAAACGACGCTTCTTGAGAGGTTAATTGCCTGTGCAACAAAGCAAGGGGTGCGAGTTGCAACGATTAAGCACCATGGGCATGGCGGTGTACCGCAAAACGATCAGACAAAAGATAGCGCACGTCATGCAGAGGCAGGTGCTCGTATAACGGCTGTTGAAGGTGCGGGCATGTTGCGTTTGAGCATACAGCAAGAGCGTTGGAAGCTAGACGATATCGTGGCGCTTTATAACATATTTCCAATCGATTGGCTGTTGATTGAAGGCTATAAAAATGAACATTACCCGAAAGTTGTGTTGTTACGTACAGAGACAGATGAGATTTTATTGCAGCAGTTATCCAATATCGTCTGTGTAATTTATTGGCATGTACAGCCTACAACGGATTATCCAGCGTTTTCGATTGATGAAACAGCACAATATCTTGATTTTTTAATGACAGAAATGAGGAAAGATTAATGTTTGAAATTACTGATAAGCCAATTGATATAGAGCAAGTAAGAGGTAAGGTAGTTAGTCGTAATGCAGGAGCTATCACAGTTTTTATCGGCACAGTGCGTGAAATGACAAAAGGCAAAAAAACATTGCATTTGGAATATCAGGCCTATATACCAATGGCAATTAAAATGTTTGAGCAAATTGCTAAGGAAATAAATGAACGCTGGCCAGATGCACAAATAGCGATTAGTCATCGCATCGGACAGCTAGCGATTTCAGATATTGCTGTTGTTATTGCAGTCTCCTCGCCACATCGTAAAGTTGCCTATGAAGCAAATGAATATGCAATTGACCGCATTAAACAAATTGTGCCGATTTGGAAGAAAGAGCATTGGGAGGATGGCACAGAGTGGATAGGGGACCAATTGGAAAATATCCCTTATCCAACAGGTACGCCATCATTAAATAAGGAGGACTAGGCAACATGGAGATTTTATTATTTGCTCATTTGCAGGAAACCATCGGACAATCCCAGTTAACGATTGACATGCCACAATGCACAGTGGGCGAGTTGAAACAATGGATGGCGAGCAACTATCCGAACATTTCGTTGCAGCAAGTGATGGTTGCAGTGAATGAGGAGTTTGCCATAGATACAACCGTGATTCAACCACAAGATACAGTTGCCTTTATCCCACCAATCAGCGGGGGATGAGTGGCGAGAATGATTTATGGAAACCCGCAAATAAATTGGGAAACCCGCAAATAAATTGGGAAAGTCGCAAATAAATTGGGAAAGTCGCAAATAAATTGAGAAAGTCGCAAATAAACTGAGAGAACCTGCAAATAAATCGGGAAAGTCGCAAATAAACTGAGGAAACCTGCAAATAAATCGAGAAAGTCGCAAATAAACTGAGAGAACCCGCAAATAAATTGGGAAAGTCGCAAATAAACTGAGGAAACCCGCAAATAAATCGGGAAAGTCGCAA
>NZ_PYWN01000276.1 GCF_003049505.1 Metasolibacillus meyeri | reverse complement strand
ACCAATCAGTGGGGGATGAGGAAAACCCCCACTGATTGAAGGTTCACTTTATTTGACTGCTCTTTTTAATACTTGTTTAGGGCTATGAAAAAAAGCAGAGTAGTAAACGATTTAGATAAATATTTATTAATGAGAGGTGATTCTAATTAAGTTGTTTCTCGTTTTTTGATTTTACGTGTGCCATAGTTGTTACGGCTAGCTTTGAAAATGCGTTC
>NZ_PYWN01000275.1 GCF_003049505.1 Metasolibacillus meyeri | reverse complement strand
TTTTTTGATTTTACGTGTGCCATAGTTGTTACGGCTAGCTTTGAAAATGCGTTCGATTTCTTTTGAAAGTGCTGCATCTTCCGCTTTTCTGGCACGCTCACCAGAAAGATCCGCATGATAATAATACGTACTTCTTTTGATACCTAGGACGGCACACATTGTGACTGACGCTACGCTTTCGTCACAGAAAAACCATGTGCTGATA
>NZ_PYWN01000274.1 GCF_003049505.1 Metasolibacillus meyeri | reverse complement strand
CGTCACATTCGTTAACGTGGGGTTACTACTACCATTGAACATGCCGCCTCCAAAGCGTTTGTCTCCACTCCATTCATCCACATTCGCATTCCCACCTGTAATAGTAACGCCATCTAAAATGGCTGTATCATTTAAATTCAAGCCATTCGGATGATAAAATACATGGTACGCATTATTAGTGTGATCATTTGGTGTGTCAGCAATATCACCGCTTAAAATCGTTTCATTATTTTCCCAATCTCGCGTTGCCAACTCATTTTCTGTCCCACTAAACCCTCCATAAATCGCTACGTTATTTTGCATTTGGAAGGTCGCAGTACGCGCATCACTTGGATCAGTTTGCTTGGTTGGTGTATAGGTGCCTTTTGTTAACCAAATTTGCACGCTTGTTTCACCGGCAGTTATTTGCGCTTTTGCAGCATCAAGCGCGTCTTGTAAATTATTATAGGCTGTATCCCAGCTTTCACCATTTCCCCCATTCCCTTGTGCTGCATTGACATAAATAATCGTAGAATTCGCTGTCAATTTTAGCGGTTGGATGAACGATGCACTGATTGTAATCGTGCGTTTTTCCTCTATCCCCCCTAGTCGGAACCATAGCTCATGTTCACCTTTTTGTTCGATGATGAACGGCTGTGTGTTGTCAAAGGGCTGCCATGTTTGACGAGCGTCTTGTGACATTTCTATGCCGGCACTGTCTGCCGAGGTTGTTGTCACATAGACTTCAACCGGATGGATGGCACTTTCTCCTTCTGCATACGGTTGCCCATTTGTTGTCAGTGTGATTTGCAATGGCGAAGGATTATCTAGTGCCATTGCAGGTAAACTACCCAATAGTGTTTGCATCAATAAAAGGGCAATCGCTAAAAATAGCGGTGCTTGTTTTGCTTTTCGTTGCATAGTGTACTACTCCTTTCAGATTTTTATTCCCACAGGTTAAAGTATACAAGGCAAAGGTTAAAATTTAATTAAAAAATTTCACTAGCGTCGCATAAAAGCTGATTGAATTTTCTGTTTTTAAGCTTGTTCC
>NZ_PYWN01000273.1 GCF_003049505.1 Metasolibacillus meyeri | reverse complement strand
AAATTAGATTGGTCATATAATCTAGGAGGTATAGGAAAATGAAAAAAAAGGCACTTCTAGCAACAATAGCAGCAACAAGTCTTACACTATTCACTTTATCTACAAACAGCGCTTATGCATGGAGTTATTCTGATTACAGTAAAGGAAGTTATGTGCCTAAATCCGGTAGTGGATCACAGGCAATGATTTATGATGGGACTAATCATTATTTGCAATCTACAGTTAATTTCAAGTTTGATAGTACAAATGTTACGAATATAAAAGATTATAATAATGGTGGCGATAATCCAGGCACTGCTTGTGATAATGCATCTGCATACGTAACTTTGGATCAAACGGCTAAGGCTGATTCTGGTAATTTGGAAATTTCCGCAACTCAAGTTACGACTAATCTTCCAAACCCTAAAACAGATGTAGAAGATAATAATTTCATTGGTTCAAATGATGAATCAGAAGTTACTGTACTTGGAACTGTAGCTTCTAGCACAGCATATTGGATGGCAACTAAGTGGAAAGATCAACGTGATGGTGATTCAGGTGATAGTGGTAAAATCCAAGCTCAATTTGCTATGAGTAAAAAAGGGCTGAGTGACTATAACAATTGTACTCAATCCACGGCTGTACAACATACATTTACTTACGGAGATAATAGAGGCACATTTGCTTCTATTCAACCCCTAAAATTAAATTTAGCAAGTACAAATACATCAGTTGAGGCCGATTTAAAGGCTATTGCAGAATATAAAGCAATAGAAAATTATAAAGCAATAGAAACAACTGAAACAGGTATTTCAACATACAAAAATAAACAAGAAGAACAACTAAAGGCTTTGAAATCTAAAAAAATAAACGATATTGCAGTCACAGTTACATTTTCTGAGCCTTTAAGTTTTGGTGATGTACAAGCTCTTGTACATCAACATAAAATTGATGTTGATTTATTGCAAGCAAGAACGATTGATAATAACGGAGATAGAATCACTCACACTATTGCAGGAGTGGAGAAAGCCTTTGAACAAGATACAGATAACTTCGTAGGATATATCAATTTACAGGGATACATTTCATCAGATGCTATTTCTAGCTTAGAATTAAATGAAAAGGTTTATTTAGCTGATGTTAGTGGAGATAATAGCGTTACTAATTTAGAGGAAGATTATTTTGCTATACCTCTTACATGGAATTTAGAAGATTTAAACCAACAATAAAAGGATTAAATCTTGCAAAAAGCACTCCGATTTGGAGTGCTTTTTGTTTAGGATTTCCCAAGTTGCAATCAATTAACTTGCTGATACAGCATAAATAGAGTGGAGAATAAGGTACCTACTGCCACAATAAATCGTGCATTCAGTTTTAGCGTTAAGTCCTTGTATTGTAATTCCATTGTAATTTCCTCCAGTTTAAATTTTGAAAATTTCTCGCATATCTCTTTATTACTAATTCGCCTCATTTTAGGATTCTCACAGGCTGCACTTGCAGCCCATCATCAACCCGTCATATTCGGAATACTGCACGTGCAGTACATATGTTAGGCATACTTGGTAAGTAATTACGAAATCACAGTCACCTTAAAGTAAAAAAGAGCAGCCGTTTGGCTGCCATGGATGAAAAACTAAATAGTAAAATCAAACAAAGGGATGATCGTGTCCTGGTTCATCAATTAAAAGAAACTTCAACTGAAAAACAATTGGAGCTGCAGCAATCGAAACCGGTTTTTTCAAAAACCTATTTTCCAGGTAAAGTACTGATTTCCCATTGATATAACTAGCTTCAATACGGTTCGTATACAAACTCAAAACATGCTGTATTCAGTCTAAACCCAAGTGCGAAGCGCTTTTAAGAGTGGTAGTATACCACTCTTTATCCTGCACGTTGTGTTTTAGGACCCTTCAGGCTAAATGTGCAACATTCTTATGGCCATCAAAATACTGAAGGTGTGTAGATGGGCACTCCCCCAATGAACACCTAAAATTTCAGGGTGTATAAGTGGGCACTCTCAAAAAATGATGTGATATAATTTTGAATATAAATAGCTTCTGGAATGGAGAGTTAAGCATGAATGAAAATGGATTGAAGTATCCAATTTGGGAAGAGATTTTAATTATTCCAGATACAAAACCTGAAGTTGAATATGTCGTAAGTTCTGAAGAAAACAGCAAAGATCAATAAACTTAAAAACAAAAAAGAGACTGCCTTTATGGCAGTCTTATTGTCTTTAGACAGATCAGTATTCTTTTAAACCGATTCGATTAGCCCAGGCTATTAAGAGCTTATCGTCAATTCTTTTTGGTTTATAACCAATTCTATCAATCAAAATTTCTTCAACGAGATTCACATAAGCTGTAAAACGTTTATAATCGT
>NZ_PYWN01000272.1 GCF_003049505.1 Metasolibacillus meyeri | reverse complement strand
TCAATCCACGTAATTAAATTACGACATAAGCATGTTTATTATAACTAGTAAATTATCGTAAAACAAATAAATTTAGTTTAATTAATAAAATTTATTTCTAGATATACCTTTTAAAATTTGTATTGTTTAGATATTTTTCTTGACAGTATTCATACAAGTATTTTATATTAAAGTCAAATAACTCAAACAAAAGTTGGAAATCAACCATAAATGAGAAATCCTGTAGAAATTCCTGAATTTATGATGGATTATTTTTTAGCGAAGTGCTAGGCAGATTGTTAAATACATCAAGAATTATAAAGTAACGATAGATGTATTTGTCGAAAAAATATTTTTGGCACTTAGAAATAGGGCAATCAGTAGTACATCAACATTTATAAAGGGAAGGAGAATGTTTATGAATAAATTTCAAGTAACAATGTTTGAAGCGGGCAATGGAGATAGTTTTTTAATTAGTTGTTTAGGAAAAAATATTACAAACATTTTGGTGGATTTTGGTTATAGTAATACTTATAAAAAACATGTGGAAAACCATTTGATAAATATGGCAGCTAAAGAAGAAAAGCTTGATTTAATAATTGTGACACACATTGATCAAGATCATATTAGTGGGGGAATACGTTTTTTTGAAGATAATGGAAACGCACAGAATCCCAAAATAATTAGGGTCAGCGAAGTATGGCATAATAGTTATAGACATTTAGAAATGGCAGAAACAGATAAAATATTAACAGAAAAAGAACGAAAGCATATTACTAGAAACTCGATTGTTGTAGAACAAAATCGAGAAGGTAATACAACAGATACAAGTGGAAAACAAGGTTCGCGCTTGGCAGCAAATTTATATTATTATGGGTATAACTGGAATTCTAGTTTTAGTGGTCAATCTATTTCGTATAAAGGGGAAGATGCAATCTATTTAAACGATGAGGTCAAAATTACAGTACTGTCCCCGACCAAGAAAGAATTAGAAGGGTTAAGGAAAATATGGAAAAGAGAACTTAGAATAAAGTTTCCCACGATTGAATTAAATAATGACATTATCTTTGATGATGCTATAGAGTGCGTTTCATTAATGAGAAGACCTAATATTGCTCCAAATTCTTCGAGAGATACATCTATAACAACCAATCTTGAAAGTTTAGCAAAAACCCAATTTGAAGAAGATAACGATGAAATAAATGCAAGTTCTATAACTTGTATAATTGAATTTATGAATAAGAAAATATTACTGTTAGGAGATTCTGTATCCTCC
>NZ_PYWN01000030.1 GCF_003049505.1 Metasolibacillus meyeri | reverse complement strand
AATGAAACGTTTTTTCATTCACGTCTTGCTTGTTCAGTTTTCAAGGTTCATTTTTATATCATCGTCGCATCTATCAGAAGCAACTTTTATATAATATCATGTCGTGCTTTTTAAGTCAACTACTTTTTTAAAAAAGTTTTTTAAGAAAGAATTACTTATGCATCGCAGCGACTTAATAAATAATATCAAACATTTCACATAAGGTCAATACTTTTTCAAAAAAATATTAAAGCAATTACGCTAAGGCGTAATTGCTCAGTAAACATTACTTAATCATCCGCCTTTGTAATAACACGTGATATATAGAAAGAACGTACTGTTGCTAGATCAATAATTTCACCAGTGCTTGTAATTTTCACTAATGGTCTTGTCGGTGCATACTTATTAATAAACATTACTTCCGCCCGCTCTTTATTGGATAACTCCACTCTAGTACCAATTGGCAATTCAGCTACAATCGCTATTAAAGCATTCACAACTTTTATATCAAACTTTCCAAACTCGGATTCTTTAATCATCTCTATTACTTGAAACGTTGCTTTTTTCTCACTATATAGTCGCTCACTCGTCATTGCATGATAGACATCGGCGACTGCAATAATTTGTGAGAAAATAGAAATATCTTCACTCTTAATACCCTTTGGATAACCACTACCATTTAATCTTTCATGGTGTTGGAAAATGGCCTTCTTCATTTCTCCCTTTAATGCACCTAAATCTTTTACCATGACATAGCTATGAACAGGATGCTGACGAATTTCTGCAAACTCATGTGCTGTCAGCTTACTTGTCTTATCGCGAATTCTAGCTGGAATTTTAGCCATTCCAGAGTCTGCTAAAGTTCCAGCAATTGCCATCTGGATACAAATTCCTTTTTCATAGCCCAATTTTTGCGCCATAATCGAAGCAATTAAGCCCGTTGCTATACAATGATGATATAAATAATCTTGTGGATTTGAATAACTGTTTAAATCAAATATATATGAGCGATTTTCAAGCACTTGCTCAATTAGAGGAATTGCCATCCCACGTATTTTAGTCATATCAATTTTCGCACCAGATTCCCAATTGAAAAATTCCTTTTTAAATTGTTGAATTGCATTTGCATAGGATTTTTCAAAGGAAGCTACTTTTTCTGCGAGTTGTATAGAATGACTTTCAACAGCATCTGTTGCTTTACTTTTCCCTGAAAGCTGTTGATAAACAGGAATTGATTTAATATTGAATACATTAAGTATATGTAGATGTTCATATGTGACTTTTGTGTCTTTATAAATAATCGGAAATTGTGTATTTGCAAATATGTTATCTGCTATAGTTTGTCCTACATTTAATTCCGCAACATTTACCTGAGTAGTCTCCAATCTAAAAACCACCTTTATATGTGTACTTTTCTTTTCATTGTATCGTAACAATTTTTATAAATATAGTAGTAATTACATCTTAGTTAATTTTTATTCATATTATTCCAAATATATAAAAATAGCTACATGTACTTACAAATCAAAACAATTAAAAATTGTCGAAAAAGGACTGTCTGAAAGAGGAATTACCTTTTCAGACAGCCCTAAACCTATATCTGTGCTTCTGTAGTTATTCGTCACCAAGGACGTGTCTCAAAATGTCTTTTCAGACAGTATCTTTTACAACTCAAAAAACTTATTCGTTTTCTTCGATATCTTCATCATCTACGATATCTTTTTCCACTTTTGCTACAGTCGCAACATATTCTTCTTCAGCTAAACGGATTAAACGGACACCTTGTGTACTACGGCCAATCACAGAAATATCTTGTACATCCATGCGAATCAGCATGCCGTTAATTGTAATAAGCATAATATCCTCTGTACCATCGACCGCTTTAACTGCGCACATCTTTCCGTTTTTCTCTGTAATTTGCATTGTTTTTAAGCCGACACCACCTCGGCTTTGTAAACGATACTCCTGCTCAGGTGTACGTTTTCCATAGCCTTTTTCTGTAACAACTAAAATTTCTTGGCCAGGCTCAATGATTTCCATACCTACTACATAGTCCCCATCACGCAATTTAATACCGCGCACACCAGCAGCTGTACGTCCCATTGAACGAATATCTTCCTCTTGGAAACGAACGAGCATACCATCTTGTGTCCCGATAATAATTTGCTTCTTGCCATCTGTTAAACGTACAGAAATTAAATCATCATCCTCGCGTAAGCTAATTGCAATTAAACCATTTGTACGTATATTAGCGAATTGAGACACTGGCGTACGTTTTGTAATACCTGTTTTCGTTGTAAAGATAAAGTAAGCATCCTCATCGAATGATTCAACACGAATCATCGCTGTTACTTTTTCATCTTTTTCAATATTTAGTAAGTTAACGATCGGTAAACCTTTTGCTGTACGCCCAAATTCAGGAATTTCATAACCTTTTGCTCGGAATACTTTCCCTTTTGACGTGAAGAATAAAATTGTATCATGCGTTGATGTAAATAATAAATGCTCTACAAAGTCGTCCTCATTAGTCCCCATACCTTGCACACCGCGACCACCACGTTTTTGCGAGCGGTATGTATTTGCGGCTAAACGCTTAATATAACCATTATGCGTTAATGTCAGAACCGAGTTTTCACGTGGAATTAAATCCTCATCCTCGATCATTTCAAGACCACCAGCCGTAATTTCTGTGCGGCGTTTATCGTTATAACGCTCTTTAATCTCAAGCATCTCTTTACGAATAATTTCAACTATTTTTGTTTCATCTGCTAAAATTGCTTTTAATTCAGCAATTAATCTTTGGAGCTCTTGATATTCAGCTTCAATTTTTTCACGCTCTAAACCGCTTAAACGAACAAGACGCATATCAAGAATTGCCTGTGCTTGACGCTCACTCAATGTAAAGCGCTCCATTAATACAGGCTTTGCTTCATCACCGCTACGTGAACCTCGAATAATCGCAATAATTTCATCGATATGGTCAAGCGCGATACGTAAGCCCTCTAAAATATGTGCGCGTTCCTCCGCTTTGCGTAACTCAAATGCTGTACGACGCGTAATTACGACTTTTTGGTGCTCTAAATAATGATATAGTGCTTCTTTTAAGCTTAAAATTTTTGGCTGACCATCTACTAATGCGAGCATATTGACACCAAAGCTTGATTGCATTGCTGTTTGTTTAAATAAATTGTTCAATACGACATTGGCATTTGCATCACGTCGTACTTCAATCACAACACGCATCCCACGACGATCCGATTCATCGTTTAATTTTGTAATGCCGTCAATTTTTTTATCACGTACAAGCTCCGCAATTTTTTCGATGAGTTTTGCTTTATTTACTTGATAAGGTAACTCATGAATTAAAATGGTTTCCTTCCCGTTACTGCTTTGCTCAATTTCTACCTTTGCTCGAATAATAATGGAGCCACGACCTGTTTCATAAGCTCGGCGAATGCCAGAACGTCCCATAATTAAACCACCTGTTGGGAAGTCTGGTCCTGGCATAATTTCCATTAGCTCTTCTGTCGTAATAGCAGGATTTTCCGACAAAGCAAGCACAGCATCAATCGTTTCGCCTAATTGATGCGGTGGAATATTTGTCGCCATCCCTACGGCAATACCGGAAGTACCGTTGACAAGTAAGTTAGGATAACGAGATGGTAATACCTTTGGTTCATGTTCACTACCATCATAGTTTGGTTCATAATCAATTGTATCTTTATTGATATCACGTAACATTTCCATTGCGATTTTTGACATACGCGATTCTGTATAACGCATCGCGGCTGCACCATCACCATCAACAGAGCCGAAGTTTCCGTGCCCATCTACTAGCATGTAGCGATAGCTGAAATCCTGTGCCATACGCACCATTGCATCATAAATAGAAGAGTCACCATGTGGATGGTACTTACCCATTACGTCCCCTACAATACGGGCACTTTTCTTATATGGCTTATCTGATGTATTGCCTAGTTCTTGCATCCCATATAAAATACGACGGTGTACAGGCTTTAAGCCATCACGTACATCTGGTAAAGCACGCGCTGTAATAACACTCATTGCATAGTTTAAAAATGATGTTTTAATTTCAGTCGTAATATTATTTCTTTGAATATTTCCATGTTCGATCTCAGACAAAATATAGACCTCCCTTCCAAACGGCTAAATATCTAAATCTGCATAAACAGCGTTTTCTTCAATAAAATGACGGCGTGGTTCAACGTCATCACCCATCAATTGATCAAAAATTCGATCCGCCTCAATCGCATCATCTAATTCTACACGGATTAATGTGCGGTGCGCTGGGTCCATTGTTGTATCCCATAATTGATCTGCGTTCATTTCACCTAAACCTTTATAACGCTGAACGTTTGGCTTTGGTACACTTGATAATCGCTTTAAAATTTCGCTTAGCTCTTCATCAGAATAGCAATATTCTACATGCTTCCCTTGCTTCACTTGATATAATGGTGGCTTCGCTGCGTATACGTAACCTGCCTCAATTAATGGGCGCATGAAGCGGAATAAAAATGTTAATAACAGCACACGGATATGTGCACCATCAACATCGGCATCCGTCATAATAACAATTTTATGATAACGCGCTTTTTCTAAATTGAATTCTTCTCCAATTCCTGTCCCGAAAGCCGTAATCATGGCACGAATTTCAGTGTTTGAAAGAATGCGATCTAAACGTGCTTTTTCTACGTTTAAAATTTTCCCACGTAAAGGGAGAATTGCTTGGAAATGACGGTCACGACCACTTTTTGCAGAACCACCGGCAGAATCACCCTCAACGATGTAAATTTCACATTCAGCTGGATTTGTAGAAGAACAGTCTGCTAACTTCCCTGGTAAGCTTGATACTTCTAATGCTGATTTGCGACGTGTGAATTCACGTGCCTTTTTCGCTGCCACACGTGCACGAGCCGCCATTAAGCCCTTTTCAACTACTTGACGTGCAACAGTGGGGTTTTCTAGCATAAAACGTTCAAAGCCTTCTGAAAACAGTGAATTCGTAATTTGGCTCACTTCAGAGTTACCTAATTTCGTTTTCGTTTGTCCTTCAAATTGTGGGTCTGGATGTTTAACAGATACGATTGCGACTAAGCCTTCACGCACATCTTCTCCTGTTAAATTGGCATCTGCCTCTTTAAGCAAACCGTTTTTACGCGCATAATCATTAATCACACGTGTCAAAGCTGTTTTAAAGCCCGATTCATGTGTACCACCTTCATACGTATTAATGTTATTGGCAAACGACATGATTGTAGAAGAAAAGCCTGCATTATATTGCATTGCAATTTCAATAGAAATGCCATCTTTTTCTCCATTTACATCAATTGGATCATGGAGTGGCTCTTTATTTGCATTTAAATGCTCCACATATGAGCGTATACCACCTTCATAGTGATATGTAACGGAACGCACTTCCTCTTCACGTTCGTCTGCAATCGTGATACGAATGCCACGATTTAAATAAGCTAATTCACGTACACGTGTAGCTAAAATATCGTATTCATAAACAGTCGTTTCCGTAAAAATTTCCGCATCTGCTTTAAAACGTGTCGTTGTTCCTGTTTCAGTCGTATCACCAATTACAGAAAGTGGCTGTATTGTACGTCCACGCTCAAATTTTATGCTGTGTACATGGCCATCTCGCTTTACATAAACTTCTGTTTCAATCGATAAGGCATTCACAACAGACGCACCTACACCATGCAATCCTCCTGATACTTTATAACCGCCACCGCCAAATTTCCCTCCAGCATGTAGCACAGTCATAATAACCTCAACAGCAGGTATACCCATTTTCTCTTGCGTACTTACAGGAATACCACGCCCATTATCTTCAACGCGAATCCAATTATCCTTTTCAATCGCTACTGTGATATCTGTACAAAAACCAGCAAGTGCCTCATCAATACTGTTATCTACGATTTCCCATACTAAATGGTGTAGACCTTTGGAACTTGTAGAACCAATATACATCCCTGGACGTTTACGAACTGCTTCCAAGCCCTCTAATACTTGTATTTGATCAGCATCATATGCCTGCTGCTGAACGTCTTTTTCTTCTAAAGACACTATGTTCACCCACTCTTTCTTCAAACTCTATATGTCCATTATTCCACAAAAGCTTTATTATTTTACAATATCCCCTTGTTTCACATGGAACAATCTAGCCTGTTCAATCGTTTCATGGTGAATACCTTCAACACTTGTTGTTGTAACAAATGTTTGCACTTCACCTTGAATTGTATTTAATAAATGTGATTGTCTATAATCATCTAGCTCCGATAACACGTCATCTAATAATAAGATGGGTGTTTCTTTCGTTTCTTGTTTAATTAATTCAATTTCAGCAAGCTTTAAAGATAAAGCTGTTGTGCGCTGCTGCCCTTGTGAACCATATGTTTGAACATCATAATCATTAACAAAAAATTGCAAATCATCTCGATGTGGTCCTACTAATGTTACACCGCGCTCCAACTCCCTTTTTCTCGCCTCTAATAGTTTTTGCTCTAAATGTGCCGCCATTTGCTCTGCGCTTTGATCTGCTGCTAGCCCTGAAATCGGTCGATATTTTATGACCAGCTTTTCTAAGCCACGCGAAATCCCAGCATGAATTGGCTCAGCCCATGCCTGTAGTAGCTCCATAAATTGAAATCTTTTACGAATAATTTGAACAGATGCTTGAATGTATTGCTCTGTATAAACATCAAACATCACATCATTTAATGCGTGGCGACCCTGATTGCTTTTTAAAATGTGGTTGCGCTGCTTTAATATTTTTTGGAATGTTAATAAATCATGTAAATATACAGGAGATATTTGACCAATTTCCATATCAATAAAGCGTCGCCGCAATTGAGGGCTTCCTTTCACAACGTGCAAATCCTCCGGCGCAAACATCACGACATTCATTTGTCCGATATAATCACTAAGGCGTGTTTGCTCAAGGTGATTTATTTTACCTTTTTTACCTTTTTTTGATATTGTCAGTTCAATAGGAAGACTGCCATAACGCTTTTGCACAACACCTTCTATTTTACCATAGTCTGCATCCCAACGTATTAATTCTTTATCATTCGATGTACGATGAGATTTGGCCATTGCTAAAACATAGATGGATTCCATCACATTTGTTTTCCCTTGTGCATTTTCCCCAATAAAAACATTGATTTTAGGAGAAAAATCAAGCATTAATGACGCATAATTCCGGTAGTTTACCAGCTTTAATTGCTCAATATTCATTCAGTCGCACCGTTCTCAACAATACGGAAGCGGCCGACACCTGGAATATTGACTACATCACCATTACGTATTTTACGTCCACGGCGATCTTCTACCTCCCCATTGACATAAACCACGTGCTCACTTAAAAACCATTTAGCCATTCCACCGGAGCTTATTGCATCCGTCATTTTTAATACTTGTCCTAATGTTATAAACTCTGCATCAATAAAAATATCCTGCATGCTTGTTCATCCTCCGCTAAATGAAATCTATCTTTCTATCATACCAAAAAATAAGCTTCTGCGTAAGAGAAGCGATTTTAGCTGGAATAGTTCAACTGAACAATCCATTTTCGAGCAAATCATAGTTAATCCAAAACCAACAGATTCTGTGGCATCTATTGAATCAAGATAAAGAAAAGCCTAGAAAATTCTAACGTATAGAACTTTCCAGGCTTTTTAAATTAGTAAGTACGAACAGGTAAAATAAGCTGCAAAATTGCATCATCATGAATTGAACGTAAAATAAATGGACGCATTGTACCAGTAAATTGAATAATAACATCTTGTCCATCAATCGCTCGAAGTGCTTCCATCATGTATTTCGCACTGAAGGAAATTTTCAGCGACTCGCCTTCAAGATTTCCCACAGAAATTTGCTCTTCTACTTTTCCAATTTCCGGTGAGTTAGAAGAAATTTCTACTGTGCTGTTTTCCAATGTTTCAAAACGTACAACATTATTGCGGTCTTCACGTGCTAAAAGTGATGCACGATCAATCGCTTGTAGTAATGCTTTACCATTAATCGTCACATTTGTTTTATATTCTTCTGGGATTAAGCGTGACGTATCTGGGTAATTGCCTTCTAGGAGACGTGAGAAAAATAATACATCATCCGTTTTAAATAAAACGTGATAATTCGTTAAGGCAATTTGCACAAGATCTGTTGTGTCTTCTAAAATTTTATTTAATTCGTTTAAACTTTTACCAGGAATGACAACACTATTAATTTCAGCTGGTAATTGTTCTAGTTGAATTTTGCGACGAGCTAAACGGTGACTATCCGTTGCAACGCATATTAATTCATTATCCAATATCCTCCAGTTTACACCTGTCAACACGGGTCTGCTTTCAGATGTTGCAACAGCAAACACCGTTTCACGTATAACAGATTTTAATAAGTCTGCTGGTATTGAGAATTGGCGATCTTCTGCTACTTCTGGTAACAAAGGATATTCTGAAGCATCAAGTCCAATTAAATGGAATTCAGACTTACCTGAGCGAATATTTGTTGCAAAACCTGTTGATACCTCAATTTCGACCTCGTTTGTAGGAAGCTTTCTAACGATTTCGTTAAACATACGAGCTTGTAATACGATAGAGCCCGTTGCACTAACATTCATCAATTGCTCCCCATCTTCTTCAACTGGGATAAAAGTTTGGATTGTAATATCTGCATCACTACCAGTTAAACGTAAACCTTCATGTGTTACGTCAATTTTAATACCAGTTAAAATTGGAATGGTTGTTTTTGAACTTACTGCTTTCATGACGTCGTTTAATCCAGCTAAAAGCCGGTCACGCATAATATCAAATTTCATGTCGTACCCCCATATATAATGTTATTAAAATAATAAAAGAATAAATAGATATAGTAGTAGGCGCTGTGGATTTGTGGATAAGTGCCTTTTTAACAAGTAAAATCAGTCTATCCACATGTAGATAGACTGTGTATAAGTTTGTACAAAAAATGATAAGTTATCCACATGCAAAAAGTACAGTTATTTACCTAGCATGCTGCGGATTTGTTTAATATCTTGTTGAAGCCCTTGATCATTTTTAAGTTGAGTAGAGATTTTTTCGTGTGCATGAATAACTGTTGTATGATCGCGTCCACCAAATTCTTCGCCAATTTTCGGCAATGAAAAATCAGTTAGCTCACGTGACAAATACATAGCAACCTGTCTAGGGAAAGCGATCGATTTTGTACGTTTTTTAGCAGAAAAATCTTCCAAACGAATATTAAAATGCTCTCCAACTGCATTTTGAATGTCTAAAATGGAAATCATGCGCGGCTTGGCATTTGGAATAATATCCTTTAAAGCAGCGGCTGCAAGTTCTGGTGTTACA
The DNA here is from genome assembly GCF_003049505.1 of Metasolibacillus meyeri. Classification (GTDB taxonomy): domain Bacteria; phylum Bacillota; class Bacilli; order Bacillales_A; family Planococcaceae; genus Metasolibacillus; species Metasolibacillus meyeri. The sequence continues at coordinate 31,464 of NZ_PYWN01000030.1, read as the reverse complement.
TCTTCTTTGACAAGTGAAGAATAAGCAACAACGCGGATTAAAGCGCCCTCTAATTCACGAATATTGGAATCGATTTGATTCGCAATATAGAGCATAACTTCATTAGGAATGTCTAAATGGTCAGCCTTCGCCTTTTTGCGCAAAATCGCAATTCTCGTTTCTAAATCTGGCGGTGCAATATCCGTAATTAGGCCCCATTCAAAGCGCGAACGTAAGCGATCTTCTAACGTCGGGATCTCTTTTGGCGGTCTATCACTTGAAATGACAATTTGCTTCGATTCCTCATGCAATGTGTTAAATGTATGGAAAAATTCCTCTTGTGTAGACTCTTTTCCAGCTAAAAATTGAATATCATCAATCAATAAAACATCGACATTACGATATTTATTGCGGAAATCAATCGCTTTATTATCGCGGATTGAGTTAATAAATTCATTCGTAAATTTTTCCGATGATAAGTAGACAACCTTTGCTGAAGGATTATGCTCCAGCACATAGTGCCCAATGGCATGCATTAAGTGTGTTTTGCCGAGTCCTACACCCCCATAAATAAAGAAGGGGTTGTATGCTTTTGCTGGCGCTTCTGCAACGGCAAGAGAAGCTGCATGTGCAAAGCGATTACCAGAGCCGATAACGAATGTATCAAATGTATATTTCGGGTTTAACATGCCAGGTGAAATTTCTTGGTGATCTTGATTGTGCCCGTTAATTCTAGGTGCTGGTAGCTCAAAATCGTCCTCATCCTGCTCGTTTAGAACTTCAAATTTAATGACCAAATCTTCTCCTACTAATTCGTTTAAACTACCTGTCAAAAGATGCATATAATGCTTTTCTAGCCATTCACTTGCAAAAGTATTTGGTGCAGAAAGCGTTATTGTTGTGCCGTCAAAAGCTAAAATTTTCGTAGGTTTTAGCCATGTATCGAAGCTTGGTTTGGCAATTTTTCGTTCTACTTGAGCAAGGACATTATTCCATAATTCTTCTAAATGGTCCAAGCCAATACGTCCTTTCGTTCGAAATTTTATATTAAAATTATTTGTGTTCTCTTAAAAAATAAAGCTATAAATTAATTTATTTCAGCAAATATATAATAGACATACACATAGTCACAGCCTGTGGATAATTGCTATCCAAAGCCTATGTATAATATTGTCCACAGATTATCAACAACTGTGGATAAAATATTTCCCAAGAAAATCGTCCACAAAAGAAAACACATTTATCGTATCAAAAAAAATGAGCAATTACAATACTTTAACAAACTTATCCACATAGTGCAAACTGTTCACAAAAAAGTTGTCCACATGCTATTAGTTTGTGAAAAAGCTGTCAATAACTGATGTGGATAATTTTAAAAGCGAAAAAACTTATTCACATAGTTATTTTCATGAAAGTAGTTTAACTTGTGGATAAGTAAGAAAAAATAGAGGCGTATTTGATTTTCATTAAGGGATTGACAAATAGGAAGGTTTATATATATAATATCCAAGTCTGTATGTCGAAAAAGATAAATAGCAAACTCTCATTAATAGGAGGTGTAATATAAAATGAAACGCACATATCAACCAAAAAAGCGTAAGCACAGCAAAGTACACGGTTTCCGCGCACGTATGAGCACGAAAAACGGTCGTAAAGTATTAGCTGCACGTCGTCGTAAAGGAAGAAAAGTATTATCAGCATAAGTCCACTGAGCCACATCAGTGGTCTTTTTTTTCTATATAATTGGTGAAATGAGTAGATGGAGCTGGTGAAGGAATGAATAAACGCCAAAGAATTAAAAAAAACGAAGACTTTCAAAAGGTGTTTAAGAAAGGAAGATCCTTTGCAAATCGCCAATTTGTCGTTTACTGCTTGACAAAGGAGGCGCAAGAGGAGTTTCGTATTGGCTTATCTGTAAGCAAGAAAATAGGAAAAGCCGTAACACGTAACCAAATAAAGCGCTATATCCGTCAAACATTTCTTGAACTAAAAGATGAAGTAAGACAGGATATGGACTATGTTATTATCGCCCGGCATCAGGCGGCCACTTTAGATTTCCACGAAACGAAAAAAAGCTTACAGCATGTATTAAAAGTTGCAAAAGTTTTGAAGCAGCCGAAGTGATGCTACAAAATAGTGGAGTGCAGATGCCTCTGCATGTTAGAATATCTTCATGACACAAATGAATAAATAGAGTAGTTGATCTAGGGGGAAGAAAGTTGAAAAAAAGACTTTGGATCGTTCTGACACTTGTTGCAGCAACATTATTGCTGTCAGGCTGTACAGAATTTAACGAGCCGATTTCGTCTGAAAGCAAAGGCTTTTGGAATGAGTTCATCGTTTGGCCGTTAGTTTCAGTCATTCAATATTTTGCTGAATTGCTAGGTACGTATGGCTTAGGTATTATCGTTGTAACGATTATTATTCGAACTGCTATTTTACCGTTGACAGTTAAGCAAATTAAAAGTTCTAAAAAAATGCAGGAATTACAGCCAAAGCTAAAGGAGCTACAACAAAAATATAGTTCTAAAGATGCGGCAACACAGCAGCAATATCAAAAAGAAATGATGGCATTAATGCAATCATCAGGTGCCAATCCTTTAATGGGCTGTTTACCTATATTAATTCAAATGCCAATTTTAATTGGTTTCTATCATGCGATTAGCCGTATGAATGCAACACCAACAATTGATTTAGGTACATTTTTAATTTTCCCATTAGCTGAGCCTAGTGTGGTACTAGCGATTGTTGCAGGTTTATTCCAATTTGTCGTATTAATGACAGGTCCAGCAATTGATAACCCACAAATGAAAATGATGATGTACATCATGCCTGTAATGATTATGGGCTTCGGTATGTTTTTACCAGCAGCACTATCATTATATTGGGTAATCGGGAATATTTTCTCTGTGTCTCAAAACCTTGTGATTTATAAGCCTTGGAATAAAGATAAACAAGAAGCTACTACAGGAGGAGCGAAAAAGTGAAGCAAATTACGCAAATAGGCGCAACGGTACAAGAAGCGATCTCATTAGCGTTACAACAGCTTGGCAAAACCCGCGAACAAGTAGATGTTGAAGTTTTACAAGAAGGTAAAAAAGGATTTTTAGGCTTTGGTGCACGCCCTGCTGAAGTGCGTGTAACGATAAAAGAAGAGCAGATAGTTGTAAAAGAGGTACAAATTCAAGAATCACTGGTGGCAACACCAGCTGAGGAAGTTTTCGGGGAGCAAGTTCAAACTGATGACGTGAGTGAAGAGCTGATTCAACCAGCAGAAGAGCAACTAAATGTAGACCCTATACAAGAAGCAAAAGCGTATATTGAAAGCGTAGCAGAAAGTATGGGTATTAATGATTTACACATAAAGCACAAAACAGAGGGCAAGTACACAACATTTAATTTAGAGAGTGAAAAGGCAGCGCTTCTAATTGGAAAACGTGGACAAACATTAAACGCATTACAGCAGCTAACACAGCTTGTGTTAAATAAAAGTGCAAAATCTTTTATGCTTGTAAAGATTGATGTAGAGGATTACCGTGAGCGTCGTCGCATAGCATTGGAGCAACTAGCAGAGCGTATGGCAGATAAAGCAGTTCGCACTGGCAAACAAGTAGAGCTTGAGCCGATGCCATCATATGAGCGAAAAATAATCCATCACGCTTTAACAAATCGTCTGGATATTGAAACATATTCAGAGGGCGTAGAGCCAAATCGCTATTTAGTGATTGAATCAACTAATAACTAATCTAAATGCATACAGATCAATAAAAGCTGTTCGAAAAGCAGGCTAATGCACTGCTTTTCGGACAGCTTTTGCTATTTTTGCAATGCTATTATCACCTTGCTTGTTCCCTTCGTGAAGAATCTGTCTTGAAAGGACTTTTCAGATGGTTTCTCCCTTTATACTTTAGATTTTGCTGAAAATATGTTAATCTAAGTTGTTAGGAAATATCGTTCGGCTACGTTATCCACATGTGGATAATTTTGTTTTGTAAAAGTTATAAACAAGATGAAGTCAGGAGGCATTTTGATGGATTTTGATACAATTGCTGCGATATCCACACCGATGGGGGAAGGCGCTATTGCCATCGTTCGTTTGAGTGGGGATGAAGCAATCGCAATCGCAGATAAAATATTTCAGGCACCAAATGGAAAAAAATTAGCTGAGCAAGCGACACATACGATTCACTATGGGCATTTAATCGACCCAACGACAGGGGAAGTAGTGGAAGAGGTCATGTTATCGTTAATGCGAGGACCGAAAACATTCACACGTGAGGACGTTGTGGAGATCAACTGTCATGGTGGGCTTGTATCAGTGAACCGCGTGTTACAATTGGTGTTGCGTTATGGGGCTAGGCTAGCAGAGCCAGGCGAATTTACGAAGCGTGCATTTTTAAATGGACGGATCGACTTGTCACAGGCAGAGGCAGTCATGGATTTAATTCGTGCAAAAACAGATCGCGCAATGAATGTTGCGTTAACACAAATGGATGGCAAGCTATCGCGTTTAATTGGACAGTTAAGACAAGCATTGCTTGAAACGCTAGCACAAGTAGAAGTAAATATTGATTATCCAGAATATGATGACGTGGAAGAAATGACCGTGCCTGTGTTGCTTGAAAAATGCAGTTGGGTACGTGATGAAATCGATAAATTACTAACCACATCTTCGCAAGGTAAAATTTTACGTGAAGGTTTATCAACAGTTATTTTAGGAAGACCGAATGTAGGGAAGTCTTCTTTGTTAAATAGTTTAGTACATGAAAACAAAGCGATTGTCACTAATATTGCTGGGACAACGCGTGATATTATAGAGGAATATGTCAATGTGCGCGGTGTGCCACTACGTTTAGTAGATACAGCAGGTATTCGTGAAACGGAAGACATCGTTGAGCGCATAGGGGTAGAAAGATCAAGAGAGGCTTTAAAAGGAGCCGATTTAATATTGCTCGTATTAAATGGTGCTGAAAGCTTATCGCCCGAAGATGAGCGTTTATTTGAGACAATTGAGCATATGGATTATATCGTTGTCATCAATAAAACGGATTTACAGCAACAGATCGACTTGCAGCGTGTGAAAGAATTAGCGGGAGCGCACCGCATCGTCACAACTTCGTTACTACAGGAAGAGGGCGTAGCAGAGCTAGAAGAAGCGATTGCTGCCTTATTCTTTGAAGGACAAGTGGAAGGCGGAGATATGACCTATGTTTCCAATGCACGTCACATTGCCCTATTGCATCAGGCAAGAAAAACGGTGGAAGACGCATTAAACGCAGCAGAAGCAGGTGTGCCAGTCGATATGGTTCAAATAGATGTTACACGTACATGGGAAATTCTTGGTGAAATTGTCGGTGATACAGTACAGGAAAGCTTAATCAATCAATTATTCTCACAGTTCTGTTTAGGAAAATAAAAAACGAAAGGAAGTTACATCATGCCTACACAATATGAAGCAGGTACATTTGATGTCATTGTTATTGGTGCTGGACATGCAGGGGCAGAAGCAGCTTATGCCGCAGCAAAAATGGGTGCAAACACATTAATGTTAACGATTAACCTCGATATGATTGCCTTTATGCCATGTAATCCATCAGTGGGTGGACCAGCAAAAGGGATTGTCGTACGTGAAATCGATGCATTAGGCGGTTTAATGGGGAAAGTTATCGATAAAACGCATATTCAAATGCGTATGTTAAATACAGGGAAAGGTCCTGCTGTGCGTGCATTGCGTGCGCAGGCAGACAAAGTACTTTACCAACAGGAAGTAAAGCGCCTATTAGAGGAGCAAGAAAACCTTCAAATTCATCAAGCGATGGTGGAAGAATTAATCGTAGAAGATGATGAAATAAAAGGTGTTATTACACAAATCGGCGGTATTTACCGTGCGAAATCAGTCATTATTACGACGGGCACATTCCTGCGTGGTGAAATTATTCTTGGTGATTTAAAATATTCAAGTGGTCCTAATAATCAGCAACCATCCATCAAACTTGCTGATAATTTAAAAGAGCTAGGCTTTGAAATTATTCGCTTTAAAACAGGTACACCACCACGTGTCAACAACCGAACAATTGATTATTCAAAAACGGAAATTCAACCGGGTGACGATGTACCACGCGCGTTTAGCTTTGAAACGACAGAATTTATTATGGACCAGCTACCATGCTGGTTAACATACACAAGTCCAATGACGCACCAAATTATCGAAGAAAATTTACATTTATCACCGATGTACTCTGGTATGATTAAAGGAACGGGTCCACGTTACTGTCCATCGATTGAAGATAAGGTCGTGCGTTTTAACGATAAGCCACGCCACCAAATTTTCTTAGAGCCAGAGGGACGTAATACGCGTGAAGTTTATGTGCAAGGCTTATCAACAAGTTTGCCAGAGCACGTGCAAAAGAAATTACTTGCCTCAATACCAGGGCTAGAGCAAGCGGAAATGATGCGTGCAGGCTATGCCATAGAGTATGATGCGGTTGTGCCAACACAACTATGGCCAACGCTTGAAACGAAGCGCATTAAAAATTTATATACAGCAGGTCAAATTAATGGTACTTCAGGTTATGAGGAAGCTGCAGCACAAGGGTTGATGGCAGGAATTAATGCTGCTTCTAAAGTGCTGGACAAAGAAGAAACGATTTTAAGTCGTTCAGATGCATATATTGGTGTATTAATTGATGATTTAGTAACAAAAGGTACAAATGAACCGTACCGTTTACTAACATCACGCGCGGAATACCGCTTATTATTACGTCACGATAATGCGGATATACGCTTACTAGATATCGGCTATAAAGCAGGGATGATTTCAGAGGAACGCTATGCTAAATTTACAGCTAAGCGAGCACAAATCGAACAAGAAATTACACGTTTACGTGAAATCATTGTTAAGCCAAATGCAGAAACACAGGCGGCGATTCGCTCTGTAGGTGGGGCAGAATTAAAGGATGGCATTCGTGGGGCGGATTTATTAAAGCGTCCTGAAATGCATTATGACTTAGTTGCTTCTTTAATACCTTCAGAAATAGAGCTTTCAGAGGAAGTAAAAGAGCAAATTGAAATTCAATTGAAATATGAGGGCTATATTCAAAAGGCGTTACAGCAAGTAGAACGTTTACGCAAAATGGAAGATAAAAAAATTCCAGATAACATCGATTATGAGGCAATTTCAGGCTTAGCAACAGAAGCTCGTCAAAAATTAAAATCTGTTCGACCGTTATCGATTGCACAAGCATCTCGAATTTCAGGCGTCAATCCAGCAGATATTTCAATTTTACTCGTTTATATTGAACAAGGGAAAATTGCCCGCGTAGTAAATGATTAATACAAGAAAGAGCGCTCCATAGTGGGCGCTCTTTAACTAAAGGAGAATGGCAGTGAACGAGCAACAATTTATTGAAGCATTGAAGGAAAAGGGCATTGAGCTGACAGATGTCCAAATTGCCCAATTTAAGAAATATTATGCGTTACTTGTTGAGTGGAATGAAAAAATGAATTTAACGGCAATCACTGACTTAGAAGGTGTGTATTTAAAGCATTTTTATGATTCCATTAGCGCTAGCTTCTATTTTGATTTTACAAAAGCGACAACTGTTTGTGATGTAGGTGCAGGAGCAGGCTTCCCTAGCTTACCAATTAAAATTTGCTTCCCTCATTTGCATATCACAATTGTTGATTCGTTAAATAAGCGCATTACGTTTTTAAATCATTTAAGCGAAGAGCTAGGCTTAGATAATGTAGAATTTGTTCATGCACGCGCAGAGGAATTTGGCCAAAATGCGAAGTATCGTGAAAGATTCGATGTTGTAACAGCTCGTGCAGTGGCTAGACTTTCTGTTTTAGCAGAGCTATGTGTACCACTTGTGAAAGTAGGCGGGCAGTTTGTCGCATTAAAAGCTGCAGCTGGTAAGCAGGAGCTAGCAGATGCGAAAAAAGCAATCACAACGCTTGGTACAGCACTCCAACAAGAATTTTTATTTGAGCTACCAGTAGAGCAGAGCGAGCGAACTTTATATGTGTTCAATAAAATCAAGCTGACACCAAAGAAGTACCCACGCAAACCAGGTGTTCCAAATAAAACACCAATCCAATAATCAATTGTAAGAGCTCTAATTTTGGAACTGTCTAGAAAGTTAAAAATAACGAAAAATTTATTTTAAAAGGTTGAACCCTGTGATTTCAACCTTTTAAAAGGAGTAACCATTTTCCAAACAAGGTATGTTTCCATAAAAGCAATCTTTTATGTATCCAAAATGAGGTATAAATCATTGTCTGAAAAGTAGCGTGTTTGACTATTTTTTAGACAAACTCAAGTGAAATCTCGCAAGTAATTTGTATATTTGATAGATATTTTATCGTTTTTAAGCATACATAATGATAGTAGGCATGAAATAATGATAAAATACGAAGATATGTAATTGATTCCAAACTATGTACATTTCAACTTGAATAATCAATAATATTGATAGTGAGTAAGAAGTTTCTTAAAGGTGGTGCCACTCGGATGAAAAGTCCTTTTTCACGTTTTTTTGGAGGCGGAAAAGAGTCTGAAGTAAAAAGTGAAGTAGCAGCTATAGAAGAAAAAAAGGCTACAGAAGAAGTAGTGAAAATTCCTATTGAAAAAATCATACCGAATCGTTTTCAACCTCGTACTGTATTTGATGATGAAAAGATTGAAGAATTATCAAGAACGATTCATATACATGGTGTTATTCAACCAATCGTAGTACGCAAGCGTGGTAGTGAGGACGAATATGAAATTATTGCAGGTGAGCGACGTTATCGTGCGATGAAAAAGCTACAATGGGCGGAAGTACCAGCCATTGTACGTCAACTAAGCGATAAAGAAACAGCATCAATTGCATTAATTGAAAACCTACAGCGTGAAGAGCTAACAGCAGTTGAAGAAGCACTTGCCTACCAGCAGTTACTTGAACTGCATTCGTTAACACAGGAGGCGCTTGCACAGCGATTAGGGAAAAGTCAATCAACGGTAGCGAATAAGCTACGTTTATTGAAGCTCCCTCAATTTGTACAAGAGTCTATTTTGAAGCGTGAAATTACGGAACGCCATGCTCGCGCACTTATTGCTGTGAAGGATGAGCAACTTCAACTACAGCTTATTGCAGCGGTTAAGGAATATGACTGGAATGTGCGTCAGCTTGAAGAACAAATTCAACAAATATTATCACCCTCTATTGAGGAAGAAGAGCCAGCAAAAAAGGAAAAGCCGAAACGTAAAGCAATTAGCAAAGACGTGCGTATCGCCTTGAATACAATTAAGCAATCTTTAACAATGGTGACGAAAAGTGGTATTCAATTAAAAACAGAGGAAGAGGACACTGAGGAATACTATCAAATCACTGTGAAGATTCCGAAGAAAAAATAGTATTGTAAATAACTATTCATATAGAATTGTAGCTATCTAGAAAGGTATTACCTTTTTAGATAGCTTTTTTTATTAGAATAGTAGGATAACTTTAGGAACTACGCGTAAATTTTGATAGAATACTTTTAAAGAGTATTTACTATATTTGATATTGAATTGTGGGAAGTAGGTGGAATTATGGGGAAAGTAATAGCAATTGCCAATCAAAAAGGTGGTGTTGGTAAGACGACAACATCTGTTAACTTAAGTGCTTGTTTAGCTTATTTAGGAAAAAGAGTGCTATTAATTGATATTGATCCACAAGGCAATGCAACGAGTGGCGTAGGCATAAATAAGGCAGATGTACAAAGCTGTATTTACGATGTCATTATTGATGATGAGGATATTACAGCAACAATTTTACAAGCAAAAGTAGAAAATTTATTCGTTGTACCTGCAACGATTTCATTAGCTGGCGCAGAAATTGAACTTGTATCTGCTATTTCACGTGAAGGAAAATTAAAAAATGCATTACAACCAATACGACAAGACTATGATTACATAATTATTGATTGTCCACCATCACTTGGTTTACTAACAATTAATGCTTTAACAGCATCGGATTCAATTATTATTCCTGTCCAATGCGAGTATTACGCATTAGAAGGCTTAAGCCAGTTATTATCAACTGTTCGTCTTGTACAAAAGCACTTAAATCCACAGCTTATGATAGAAGGGGTTCTTTTAACAATGCTTGATGCACGGACAAATTTAGGACTACAAGTAATCGAGGAAGTAAAAAAGTATTTTCAAGATAAAGTATATAAAACAATTATTCCACGTAATATTCGTTTAGGAGAAGCACCTAGTCACGGAAAGCCAATCATTGTATATGATGCAAAATCTAGAGGCGCAGAAATGTATGTAGAGCTAGCAAGGGAAGTGATTAAGAATGGTTAAAGGTTTAGGAAAAGGTATCGGCGCACTATTTCCTGGAGAAGCAGTACAACAGGAAGGAAATATACAGCAAATCGCTTTGGATAAGCTTATAGCAAACCCATTTCAGCCGCGTAAGCTTTTTCAGGACGAGGCATTAGAAGAGCTTGCACAATCAATTAAAGAGCATGGTATTATCCAGCCAATTATTGCACGAAAAAAAGGGCGTAAATATGAGATTATTGCAGGGGAACGTCGATGGCGTGCAGCGAAGTTAGCAGGTTTAGAGGAAATTTCTGTACTTGTTAAAGAAATGACTGAGCAACAAATGATGGAAGTCGCTATTTTGGAAAACTTACAGCGTGAAGATTTAACACCAATTGAAGAAGCTGAAGCGTATAGCAGCTTAATTGAGCAATTGAACTTCACACAGGAAGATTTAGCAAGTCGACTTGGAAAAAGTAGACCGCATATCGCCAACCATATTCGTCTATTACAGCTACCAGAAGAAGTGCGCGTATTAGTCAATGATGGCTCCTTAACAATGGGGCATGGTCGTACATTACTTGGATTAAAAAACAAACGACAAATTGCAGAAGTCGCAAAAAAGGTAATTGCTCAGCAACTAAATGTGCGACAACTAGAAGCACTTGTTCAATCCTTAAATGAAAATGTTTCACGTGAAACAAAAACACCATCGCGTGATATTTTTGTACAAGCTACAGAAGCTCAGCTTCGAGACTATTTCGGTACAAGTGTACAAATAAAAAAACAAAAAGATAAAGGCAAAATCGAAATCGAATTTTACTCAGACGAGGATTTAGAGCGTATTTTAGAAATTTTACGATTAGAGCGCACTGAATAGAGAGAAGGTAAAAATGGTTTTATTAGGTTCATTAATAAATGCCTTGCTTATTATAGTAGGCGCATTTATTGGAAGACTGTTTCGCAATATTCCAGAGAAAATGAAAGAAACAGTCATGCTGATTATTGGTTTGGCTGTAGCCGTTCTCGGTATTCAAATGGGCTTTGCAAGTAGTAATTTCGTTATTGTTATTATTAGTCTTGTTGTTGGAACGATGATTGGTGAATGGCTTGATTTAGAAAAATGGTTTAATCGTTTTGGCAAATGGGTAGAATCATTATTTGGGAAAAATAGTAGTGGTACGATTGCTGAAGGCTTTGTAACAGCCTCGCTCATTTTCGTTATTGGTTCTATGGGAATATTAGGTGCACTTGATAGTGGGCTACGAAATGATCATAGTATTTTAATTACGAAAGGTATTATTGATGGTTTTATGTCTATTATTTTAGCGTCAACTTTAGGAATTGGCGTAATATTGTCTGCGGTACCTGTCTTGATTTATCAAGGATTGATTGCTATTTGTGCCGGCGCAATTAGCAAATATATCCCACAGGAGGCACTTGATTTATTTATTCAAGAAATGACTGCAACTGGTGGCATTATGATTTTAGCGATTGGTTTAAATATTACGGGTTTAACGAAAATTCGAGTAGCCAATTTGCTGCCAAGTATTTTGTGTGTGATGGTTATTATAGCTGGTATTTTTATTTTGCAATAAATGACGTTGCCAGGCTAGCTGTAAAGAGCGAGCAATTTTTTCACTCATATTATACGTTAAATGAAGACGAGTGTTTTGTAATACTTGTGCTTCCATAAAGCCTCCAATGTTGACGACGCCTTTAATGGAAATGTCACCAATTGGAGGTAATTGTTTTTTTACAGCCTTTCCTGGGAACAATGGTCCACTTTCTACTATAATATTTCCTATACGACTTTTCTCGCTCAAGCAAGCATCGATTGCTACAATAAATGGAGACTCATCTTGTGCTTGTAAATCATTAAATGTATCAAGTAAATTTAATGCATGCAATGGTTCCTCTAATGTCCCAACAACATCAAAAGGGAATGCATAGCTTTTCACTAACTGGCTACCAATCAATGGTCCGAGTGCATCACCTGTTGAGCGATCTGTCCCAATACAACAAAAGACGAGTTGGTTATGCTCAAAGGGAATCATTTGTAAAAAAATATCACTTAGTTTCCATACTGCGCTTGATGCTTCATAATGAATAGATTGATTATTCATTTATTTCACTCACTTTCTAAAGGTACGTTATATTAGTGAAGTATAATCAGTTTATTAGTTTGTTATACAAGGAGTGAAAAAATGCAATTAAATTATTTAACAGCAGTAATAGATTCACGTGGAATCGCACGTATTACGCAAAAAACGTGGGATTATGTGACAAGTGAAGAATTATGGGATTTTATTTTAGTCGCTTCCATAAAAATAATTGCGATTATGACAGCATCCTATTTAGCTGTCCGTATTGGAAAGAAAATTATTGAGAAAATATTTCTTGTACGTCTGCGCTCGCCAATTAATCATTCTGAGCGTCGTCAAAAAACAATATTAAAATTATTGCAAAGTGTTTTATCTTATTTAGTGTACTTTTCTGCTATTATGGGCGTTCTATCTGCACTTGATATTCAAATTGCCGGGCTACTTGCAGGAGCTGGGATAGCAGGTTTAGCAATCGGTTTTGGTGCACAAAGCTTAGTAAAGGACGTTATTACAGGGTTCTTTATTATTTTTGAAGATCAGTTTGGTGTAGGGGACTATATTCAAGTTAGTGGTGCAGAGGGAACAGTAATGGAAATCGGTTTGCGCACAACGAAAATAAAGGGCAATGCGGGTGAGCAGTTTATTATCCCAAACGGTTCCATTACAAATGTAAAAAACTACTCCATCAACCATTCGAAATTTATGATTGATATGCAGCTAAATATAGATGCTGATATTGAAAAGGCAGAAAAAATGATTACTGCTTATTTAGATGAGCTGCCGCAAAAGCATCCAACATTGACGAATACACCTGTCTTTTTAGGTGTTCAAAATATGGCTGATAGCGAAGTAACGGTCCGTATTATCGCAGAAACGTTACCATTAAAGCAGTGGGAGATTGCACGAACAATTCGCCAAGAAGTGAAGGAGCTTTTAGAGCAAAATGGAATTGTGACTGAGTACCCTAAAATGATGTTATATGATCGAGTAATGGGACGAGAAATTGAAGGGAGAGAGTAAAACTGGAAGCTAAAGCATTTGAGTTAAACGATATTGTGGAAATGAAAAAGCAACATCCATGTGGAACAAACGCATGGAAAATCATTCGACTAGGTGCAGATATTCGTATTAAATGTGAAGGATGTGGGCATAGTGTCATGATTCCTCGTCGAGAATTTGAGAAAAAGATGAAAAAAGTAATTCAAAAAGCGAATGCACAATAATGCGGTTAGACTTTTAAACGCATAATCAATATAATAGAAAAGGCTATCAAAATATAACAACGAATTGAACATAGAAAGGTTGTGTCTTAAATGGCATTAACGGCTGGAATCGTTGGTTTACCAAACGTCGGAAAATCAACATTATTCAATGCTATTACAAAAGCAGGCGCACTTGCTGCTAACTACCCGTTCGCAACGATTGATCCGAACGTAGGTATCGTAGAAGTACCCGATGCACGTTTGAATAAATTAACAGAATTAGTAGAACCGAAAAAAACTGTACCAACAGCATTTGAATTTACGGACATTGCAGGGATCGTAAAGGGAGCTTCAAAAGGTGAAGGGCTAGGTAACAAATTTTTAGCACATATTCGTGAAGTAGATGCAATTTGCCAAGTAGTACGTTGCTTTGAGGACGAAAATATTACGCACGTAGCAGGTACAGTCAATCCAATCGATGATATTGAGGTCATCAATTTAGAGTTGATTTTGGCGGATATGGAATCTGTAGACAAACGCTTGCAACGCGTTGCAAAAATGGCGAAGCAAAAAGATAAAGAGGCACTTATCGAAGAGCCAATTTTAGTAAAGATAAAAGATGTGCTAGAGGCAGAAAAACCTGCACGCGCGGCAGACCTTTCAGAGGATGAGCTAAAAATCATCAAAGGGCTTCATTTATTAACAATTAAGCCGATGCTTTATGTTGCCAATGTATCTGAGGACGAAGTAGCAGATGCAGACAGTAATAAATATGTGCAAATGGTACGTGAATTTGCCGCAGCAGAAGGTGCACAAGTGATTACAATTTGTGCAAAAATCGAAGAAGAAATTTCAGGTTTTGATGATGAAGAAAAAGCGATGTTTTTAGAGGAACTAGGCATTCAAGAATCAGGCTTAGACCAATTAATTCGCGCTTCTTATAATTTATTAGGACTTGCTACATACTTTACGGCTGGCGTACAAGAAGTACGTGCATGGACGTTCCGTAAAGGTATGAAAGCACCACAATGTGCAGGCGTAATCCACACGGACTTTGAGCGTGGCTTTATTCGTGCAGAAACAGTTGCCTACGAGGATTTAGTAGAATTCGGCTCTATGTCAGCAGCGAAGGAAGCTGGTAAAGTACGTCTAGAAGGTAAAGAATATATCGTACAAGATGGCGATATTATGCTGTTTAGATTTAATGTTTAATTGAAAAGCTGTATGAAAGTGTGAAGTTCACATTTTTCATACAGCTTTTGTGTTCTTGTTGAAGACTAATTACTAAACTAGTTTGCTCTCATTTTCATATACTTAACAAGAAAGAGAAGTTGATGAATTTAGAACAATGGCATACATTTCATGAATACTTGCGAATTTGAATGGAGAAACTTCATCTATAAAGAAACACACCTAGCAAACAAATCTGACGAGGCAGAAAGTAGTTATATTTTATACGGATTTATATCTCGTTTGGGCTATATTCTATTTGGGTGTGTAGCTTTTTATTAGTTAATATACATACAGCTTTGGTAATTCAGGATCATCTTTAATAAGAGCATCCTTTGGAAATTTGCGTAATTCCTTATACATCACAAAATCGCCAATAGCACCTGCGATTAACAAGGCACCTACAATAACGAATGCAATACTTTCGATATAAAACCCTAGAAACGTTGGACAAACCCCAGTCGTCCAAAATGGCAACAATAGAGCCTTTTTCATTGCCCTATTAGGTAACGGTTTAACCGTTGTTGCATAAGCGACACCAAGCTTCAAATTAACCCCGTAATTCAATTCTTTATACTTTGCTCCGCCAAAAATCATAAAGCCAATTAAATGAAAGGCTTCATGTAAGACAATCAAAATAATATACAAAATAGCTATTATTAGTATTGATAAAAATGAAAAATTCGTTTGTCCATACATGATTTTATAAACGATAGTAAAGGCAATCACTAAGATAATTGATAGCCAAATATTTTGTTTCGCTATCTTTTGCATATTTAACTCAACGACTTGAGGTTGTTGCATTTTCAAAAAGAGTACCTCCTAAATATATTAATAAAAGGGTGGAAATTTATTATTTTATATTTGCTAAATTAAGATAAATGACTCGTGAAAAAAGATGGTTTTTAATTTAAAATAAGAACGTATATTCTGTTTGTAGGATTGATTTAATTCAATTTTAACAAAAAATAGAACACTAAAGTGGATTTTTAACTTAATTCAACAATGTTTTATGTACCGAAAGCAAAGATTTTCTGTGCGAGAGCGAAGCGGCAGGTGCAGATAAAGAAGTCCTTCACTTTCATAAGCGATGGGATGAATGTAATAAAAATAATTGATATATTGCATATGCTTTTGAAACATGCTATAATTCACAGTTGTGAGTAATACAAGTTACTTACTCCTTGCTCCCTATAATAATAGGAGAGCCCAAGTCCATAAGGAGGTGCAAAACAAAGATGAGAAAGTATGAATTAATGTACATCATTCGCCCGAACATTGAAGAAGAAGCGAAGAAAGCTGTAGTAGAGCGTTTCAACGAAATCTTAACTTCAAACGGTGCTGAAATCGTCGAAGCAAAAGACTGGGGTAAACGCCGTCTAGCTTATGAAATCAACGACTTCCGCGAAGGTTTCTACCAAATCGTGAAAGTAAACGCTGGTACAGAAGCAATCAACGAATACACTCGTTTAGCTAACATCAGCGAAGACATTATCCGTCACATCGCTGTTCGTGAAGAAGAAAAATAATTTTTAACCATAATGCTGAAAAAGGAGGCTGTATACCGATGATTAACCGTGTCGTACTCGTAGGAAGACTGACAAAAGATCCAGAGCTTCGCTATACACCAAGTGGAGTTCCAATGGCTCGTTTTACAGTTGCTGTAAATCGTACATTTTCGAACCAACAAGGTGATCGTGAAGCTGACTTCATAGGCTGTATTGCTTGGCGCAAACAAGCTGAAAATTTAGCGAACTTTATGCGTAAAGGGAGCTTGATTGGCGTTGAAGGGCGCATTCAAACAGGTAGCTATGAAGGACAAGATGGAAAGCGCGTTTACACAACAGATGTTGTGGCAGATGCAGTGCAGTTCTTAGAACCACGTAGCGGTGGCGCATCACAAGGTATGCAAAACCAACAACCATATGGTGGTGGGAACAATTATGGTGGGGGACAACCAAACTATAATAACCAAAATAACCAGCAATATGGCGGTGGTGCACCTGCGCAAGATTCATTCGGTTCTTATCAGCAGCCACCACAAAATCAGCAAAATTATACACGTATGGATGAGGACCCATTTGCAAATAGCAAAGGGCCAATCGAAGTATCAGAGGACGATTTACCGTTCTAATGCTTCACATTCACTAGAAAAATAAATTAAAGGAGGACAACGCTAATGGCAGGACAACGTCGCGGAGGCCGCAAACGCCGTAAAGTTTGTTACTTCACTTCTAATAACATTACGCACATCGATTACAAAGATGTAGATCTTTTAAAGAAATTCATCTCTGAGCGCGGTAAAATTTTACCACGTCGCGTAACTGGTACAAGTGCAAAGTATCAACGTAAATTAACTTCAGCTATCAAAGTATCTCGTATCATGGGATTACTTCCATTCGTAGCAGAAGATAAATAAGATAATGAAAAGTACAACATTGGTTGCAAAGCCTTTGTTGTACTTTTTTTATTCTTCTAAAGTTGAAAGAAGTGGGTTGAGCTTCATTTTATATATCAAATTCTAGAAGAACTTTTGGAATAATTCAAAAAAATCCCTGTGGAAATTCACAGGGATTTCATTGGCAGAAGTGTTTTGCAACAACGTAGAAAACTCGCGCTTTTGATAGTGATTAAGGGAGCTGGATAGTTGCTGTTAATACATTGTTGCCTGAACCTAGACGTAATCTGATATTTGCTGTTGAGGCTGTGACAGTTGGATTAATCCGCATCATTATTGTTTTAGTAGCTGTCCCACTGCTATCAGCCGTTAAATTCCCTACATTAAAGTAGCCATAGGAAGATGGCCAAGAACCATCGGCATTTTGAATTTGAGAAATGCCTGTCCCGTTGCTCAAATAAAATTGAACTTGCGCGTTTGTAATTGTAGTGTTGGCCGCCAATTGTTCTATCCCTACTTGTACTGGAAACGCTTCTCCATTTGCTGGAAGTATGGCTGGCAAAATGAATTTGTAGTTACCATTTGTCAATGTTTGTGTTTCTTCAGTTGGTGGCTCAGGGTCTACAGGTGTTTCAGGTGTGCCAAGTAATACGGATTGTGTAATTAAATTCGTTCCATCTGCTGCTCGTAAACGAATAGTTGCGTTTGTTTCTGTAATATTTGGGTTGAGACGCATACGAACAGTTGTAGTTGCAATGCCATTATGATTAGCAGTAATAGTTCCAATCTCTTGATATCCATAGCCTGAAGGCCAAGAACCATTTTGGTTTTGAATTTGAGAAATAGCTGTCCCACCTGATAGATACACTTGCATTCTTAAACCTGTTACCGTTTCATTAGGTGCTAAGCCACTGATAGCCACAGTTACATCAAATGGATTGCCAGTAGTATCTAATACAGTAGGTGTAACTAAAGTATACGTTAAAGTTGCTGGTGGGCTAATGGATGAGCCATACGAACCAGCAGCAAATGTTGATTGGTCATACCATAAATAACCCGATGTTGGTAAGCGCCAAGGCTCAAAAGCAGGTTCTGTAGAATTTGCTGGCAACTCCATTGGTAACAACGGTGTGACAGCATCAAGCGTAACTGTTGTATCTGCTAATGTGTGATAGCTTTCTTGGGTAGCGAGCCAATGAATAATATTAACAAGTAATGTAGCATTATCATCTGCGATAAAACCGTCATACGTTCTTTTCAGAGCACCTGTTTCTTCATTGCGGTATTTAGGTGTGATATCTTCCACAGGTGAAGAATCGCCAATAAATGCAGCTTTACCATTTAATTTTTTACTGATGGCAACAAATGGACCTTCTGCAATGCCTCCGTTGGCATAAACGCCTTGGTCAATCGCATTGTTCCATCTATTTGCTGTTGGTGTTAGGCCAGTAGGTAAATAAGCAATCCCTTTGGCAAGCGATGGATTGGTAATCGCTAATGTAGAGCCAGCATGAATTGATACGGCCGATACACCTGTTGTAATATCGAATGATTCATATGACGGAACGATTACGTTAGCTTTTGTATGATCTAACGCGTTATAGCGAAACTCTACACCGAACTCATTGCTTAGCCATTGTGAACTTGTAACACCAGCCATTGCACTAATCTCAGATGCAGACATATTTAATGTAGGGTCATTATATGCACCACGACGCCAGCCATTCATAATTTCACTTGAATCCCAGCGATTTAAATTACGGTCAGCATTATAGTGATCGGAAATAAAGAATACACCACCACCTGCTTCAGCAAAATCGACAATCGCTTGTTGTTCCGTTGCCTTAAATGGAATTTGTGCCTCTGGTATAACGAAGACATCGTAATCCGCTAAATCAGCCAATGTTAATGGCGACGTGCTTCTATGCTCTTTTACAACATAACCTTCATTTGCTAGCGCATTCGCAAAATCTGAAAAAGCGCCGTCAATTACCCAATCCGATTGACCAGCCGTTTGTCCGTGACTGTTGTCAAATAGCACCTTCATGCCGTTTGGATTTGCTGGATAAATAATAGGAGCAGGGTCATTTGGTCCCTCTGCTGTTACATAGCTTAAATCTGCGTAAAGAAAGACAATCAATCCAGTGAAAATAAGTAAAGACTTTACAAAATTTTTCATGTTTCTCCTCCTTGTTAGCTGTAGATGGATACTGCAAAAAAGCTATAGTAAGTACGGCATCACCCCTTTACAAGTTTGTTGCGAATTTTATTTGATAAAAACTCGATAAATAAGATGAGTATCATCAAACCAATTAAAATTGAGCCAACTTCTGCCCATTTATAGCCATTCATAGCGAAAATAAGCGGTGCCCCAATACCGCCAGCACCAACTAATCCTAAAACGGCAGCATCTCGTAAATTCATATCAAATCGATAAATGACAATAGATATAAACATAGCGGATAGCTGTGGGATAATACCATAACGAATTTTTTCATAAGTAGTGCAGCCCATTGATTCCAGTGATTCTAAAATGCTAGTTTCTAAATTCTCGATAACATCGACATATAACTTAGATAGCATACCAACTGATACTAAAGCCATTGTCAGCACACCTGCGAAAGGACCAGGCCCTGTTACACGAATAAACATTAAACCATAAACAATTGCAGGAACTGTTCGTATAACGATTAGTATCAATCTAACAAGAAAAGCAATTGGCTTTGCTACGATATTAGATGCCGATAAAAAAGCAAGCGGTACAGCTAAAATCGCACCGACAATCGTTCCTAGAAAGGCAATCGCCATTGTTTCTAACAGTAAGTACGGTACACCGTTTGTGCTCCATGTAAATAATAGCTCGGTATTCGGTGATAAAATCCCAAGCATAATATTTTTAGCAATCATGAATCCATTTTCCGTCATATTGGAAAGATTGATAGCGGATAAAGACCATAGCAGAAACGCAGCTAAAATCATAATAGAGATGATGCTTTTCGTTGTGTATTTTGGTTCATTGATGAGCTGTTTTTCAATTGCATTCAAAGCACTCACCCCCTACATTAATTTCTTTCTGAAATGTTCACTAAGTGTTTCAATACAAAAGACTGTTACTGCAAGCAGCAGCAAAATCATGCCAACATTTGCATAGTTGCGCCATCCTAGGCTTTCATTTAACAGTAAGCCGATACCACCAGCACCGACATAGCCTAAAATAGCAGCGTAGCGTACATTCCCTTCAAAGCAAAACAGCGCGGTTGAAATATAGTTAGGCAAAATTTGAGGTAATATTGCATAACGGAATGCTGAAAATGTAGAGTGCCCCATTGAATGCATCGCTTCAAAAGCCTTTAAATCTGTATTTTCAATTTGTTCATATAAAAGTTTGCCAACATAAGCGACGGTAAATATAAAAATCGCGACCGTACCTGCCATCGTACCAATACCAAAAATGAATGTAGCGATTAAAGCGGCTACTAATGTAGGTAGCGTGCGTAATAGGCTTAAGAATAACTTGCTGGCTACAACAAGCCATGTGCTTTTTACCATATTAGAAGAGGCTAAAAAAGCGATTGGTAATGCACAGACTGCTCCGAGAAGCGAGCCAAGCAAGGACATTTTAATGGTGTCAAATAACGGTTGCCATAATCGGTCTAAATAAGACCAGTTTGGTGGTATCATCTCCCCAACAATTTTCCAAAATTGATAGATACGTTCAATCAGAACAACGATACTAAAGCCTGTAATTTGAATTGAAAAGTACAAGGCAAAGAGCAATAGAAGCGCAATCCATGGCGCTTTGGAGCGTTTAAATGTGACCGTTTTCCCATTGCCCAGTGTCATTGATTTTGTCTTTATGATGTTCAAACCATCGTCAGCTCCTCTTTCAATTTGCCGTTATAAATGTGGTTCAATACGTTTTCTGTTACAGCGCTTGCAGGGCCGTCATAGACAATTTCTCCATTGCGAATACCAATAACTCTTGTTGCATATTCGAGTGCTAACTCTACATGATGAATGTTCATAATAATCGTCATATTCAGCTCTTCATTAATTCGTTGAAAATCAGACATCACTTGTTGCGCTGTGACTGGATCAAGTGAGGCAACAGGTTCATCTGCCAAAATAATCTGTGGTTTCTGTGCAAGCGTACGTGCTAAGGCGACACGCTGCTGCTGTCCACCTGATAATTGATCGACACGCGTAAATGACTTATCTAAAATCTTCATTTGATCAAGTGCTTCAAGTGCTTCTATTTTTTGCTGCTTTGTAAATATGCCGAGCGCCTTTCGCCAGAAGGGCATGTCTGGCACAAATGATACAAGGACATTCTTTAGTGCCGACATGCGCGATACGAGATTAAAAGATTGAAAAATCATGCCGATGCCTCTGCGCAATGTACGTATTTCTTGTCCTTTCAATGTGGATACTTCTACCCCATTGACTTGTAATGAACCATCCGTAATGTCGTGCATTCGATTAATGCAGCGAATCAGTGTCGATTTACCAGCACCAGATAAGCCAATGACAGCTACATATTCCCCTTGCTCAATTTTAAGGTTAATATCCTTTAATGCGATAAACCCGTTATTATAGCTTTTATGTACATGTTGAAATTCAATCATTGTGTTACACCTACCTTTAGATAAAAATAGGGAACATACTAGTATGTTCCCTGCTATTGTGACAGCATTAATTGCTTAATTGTTGGACTAATTGCTGTGCTTTGCGTTCATTATCATAGTCTGAATCTTTGGCGATTTGATAGCCTTCATGACTGTAAATCGCGATAACTTCTTTGCCAGCATCTGAGTTAGCAATATTAATAAAGGCCTGTTGTAGCGCAGCTTTTAAGTTGTCATCCATAATTTTGGAATGTTTACTTACGCTAATCGTATCGTTATAAATTGCTGGCATAACACCAAGCACATCTGTTTCATCCCAAATGCTTGCAGAACGTTCAAGATCCGTTGTCCATACACCTTCGAAATCACGACGAGCATCTGCATATGTGACAAGTACATCTGTTTGACCAGCAGCTAGACGAGCAAAGGCATTCCCATAAGAATCTGCTTGTACGACTTTAGATAAATCTGTAATTGTTTTTTCAAACTTTTCATTTAGCCATAGTGCTGGATAAATATAGCCAGCAGGTGATGAGGAAGACATGACATTCCAGTTTGCATCATTTAAGTCCTCAAATGTTAAGTCCTCGCCATTGTTGACTTTAGTAGCAAGCTCTCGTCCTTTAGCTGATGGGCCAGCTATTAATAATGCACGATAAGATGTTGCTTGATCGGCTGTTGCTGTTGTTGGCTTATTTTTATTCCATTCTGTTGGATCATCTGAATTATTGTTTAAGCCAGAACGCGTTGCAGTTAAAATGACTTCAGCGCCATCATCATAAAGCACATATGTACCACCAGGAATTAAGCCAATATCTGTTGTACCTGCAGATAATGCTTCCCCGACAGCTTCATAATTTGTACCTACCGTAATGTCAACCTTATCAACGTCATAGCCTAATGTAGCAAGCTCTGCTGTTAACAATTCTTTTAATGGCTCCGTAGCAGTAATAATTTCCTGTGGGTCACGTGATGGTACGAAGGCAATTGATAGTTTTTCTAATTTTTTTGCAGTTTCTTCTGTTGCCTGTGTATTATCTGTTGTAGAAGCATTTGTATTAGCATCATCTGTTGTAGATGATCCATCCTCCTCATTGCCATTACAAGCAACAAGTATCATACTGATTGCAAGTATACATACCAACCAAAACATTTTTTTCATAAATTTTCCTCCTAAAATTAATGTGCTACTCGATTATAAAAGATGAATGTAAATGAGATATTAAGGAATTACAAAGATTTAAATTTTCAAAAAGTGGAAGAAAAGATTAAAATGTAGCTAATTAAGAAATGAGGTGTTTGTATGAAAAAGATTTCTGTTTTGGTGACGAGTGATATTCATGGCTATGTGATGCCGACAGACTTTTCAAGCAAGTCAGTGTTGCCAATGGGGCTAGGTAAGCTTATGACCATTATCGAGGAGGAGCGTAAGCATAATGCAGTATTGCTAATCGATAATGGTGATTTTATACAAGGCAGTCCAATGACTTATTATGAACAAAAAGTTGAACCACATGGTCATAACCAAATGATACAAGTAGCAAATGCAATGCAATATGATGCCGCAATTTTTGGTAATCATGAATTTAATTATGGTTTACATACGGTTAAGACCATCGTCGAACAATCACAATTTCCATGGCTTGCAGCAAATATTAAAGATGAGAAAGGGCATTACTTTACACAGCCTTCTATGATTAAGGAGATTGAAGGGGTAAAGGTTGCTGTTGTTGGGATTACGACACAGTTTGTGCCTTATTGGGAGGAACCAGCCCATATTGCAGGGCTTATTTTTGAGGATGCTTTTACATCGGCTCAACAGGAGATAGCCAATCTACGTGAAAAATTCGCAATAGACGTAATGATTGTCGCATATCATGGTGGCTTTGAAGCAGATGTACAGACAGGTGCACGCTTAGAGGAATCACGAGAAAATATCGGCTATCAGCTTTGTCAAGAACTAGAAGGAGTAGATGTTGTCATTACTGGCCATCAGCACAGGGAGCTAGCATTACATTTATTTGGTAAAGCCGTTGTACAACCAGGAACGAAAGGGATTTGCCTTGGAAAAGTGGAGCTGCTATTCAATGATGAAGGCATTTTACAACACACATCACCTAGCCTAATTTATTTAGATGAGACGATTCCATTGAATGTAGAGGTTCAAAATATCATTACCCCTCTATATGAAAAAACGGAGAAATGGTTAGATCAGCGCATTGGTAAAATCACAGGGGATTTAGTTATCCACGACACATTTGAAGCGCGTCTCAAGGGACATTCTTACGTGGAATTGGTTAATCGGGTGCAAATGGAAGTAACGAGTGCCTCGATTTCTTGCGCCTCGATTTTTAATGATACATGCGCAGGCTTTCAAAACGATGTGACGATGCGCGATATTGTCACAAACTATATTTATCCAAATACATTAAAGGTTTTGTCGATTGAAGGCAGGCATATTGTCGCGGCATTAGAGCAATCCGCTACCTATTTTACGATGGAAAATGGCAAGCCTGCTATTAGTGAAGCATTTAAATATCCTAAGGAGCAGCCCTATAATTATGATCTGTGGAGCGGTATCGACTACACAATTGATTTAACACAGCCTGCTGGTCAGCGTGTTGTTTCTGTGATTTTCCAAGGTCAGCCATTGCAATTGAGCCAACACTATCATGTTGTTATGAATAGTTACCGAGCGACAGGAGCAGGAAATTTTGATTATTTTAAAACGTGCCCAGTTGTCAAAGACATCCAAACGGATATGACAGAGCTACTTGCGGACTATTTCACAAAGCACGGCACGGTGGAAGCGAAAACGATGACGAATATGCATCTGATTTATCCTGATTCAGCAGAAGACTCCTTCCTCAGTAGGTAGGGGATGAATGCCTATTTTTGCTCAGTTCAGAGGGTGTCTAAAAACTTACTGAACCAAGATAAAATCTGAACACAGTTACACCAAGGCACAATTGATTTGAAAATTAATTGTGCCTTATGTTAGGTTATCGGTTTACGAACAAACCCAATTGTACTAGTGAATTGTTAACCTACCTTAATTATAACGGTAGCTGACATACTTTTGATTTTGTACAAAATTTCCTAGATGAGTTCAAATAGGTTTTCTTATTGCTTCACACCAACCAGCAAAACACTGAAAGAATCAACAATTTTCCTATTTCTAATCATTGAATTTCACATTTCTATTTAGTGCATGGAAATCGTAATATTCCATCAATTCTCTCCTTTAACCCAATCACCTGTTCGCTTTCGAACTTTGTTTGTAGCATAAAAAAATGATACAATAGAATAATGAGAAAGTAAGTAGCGTTTTGACTTACATATTGACAAAGTTTTAAAAGATAAAAGGAAGGTTCTTCATGCCCAATAATCAAACAAGAAAATTAGTACACAGCAGTGTGGTAATAGTTCTATTTACAATTATTATGCTTATCGCTTTTTATGTACCGCTTGTAAGTATAGTGGCAATGGGATTTGCACTATTACCGATTGCGTGGCTTGCAGCAACGTATGATCGAGCTAATGCTATTGTTGTTGCGATCATTGCAAGCAGTGTTACATTTATCTATGGTGGTATTATTATGTTACTGACAGCGATAGTATTTGCAGTAGCAGGTTTAGTTATAGGTGACGCAATACGCAATAAGAAAAGTAAAATCTATTTGCTCATGTCGACAGGTTTAGCATTGTTATTTACCTTTTCGATTTTGTATATAGCGCTCATCAAATTTTTAAATTTAGATTTTGTGAAGATTAGTCAGGAAATCGCTAAAACAAGTTATGAGCAATCGATTAAAATGGCGGAACAGTTTCCGTTGCAACGACCTGTCACAAGAGAAAGCATAGATGAAGCATTCCGATTAATGGAGGCAGCATTACCATCTACAATTATCATAGCTGCCTTTCTTTTAGCGTTTGTATTAATTTCAATTAACTTACCATTGTTAAAGCGTTTCAAAATCGATGCACCGAAATTTGCGCCATTTAAACAGATGCGCTTACCTAGAGCGGTGCTTTGGTATTATTTAATTGCGCTTTCGATTAGCTTATTTGTTCAGCCAGAAATAGGTTCCCTTTTATATGTAGCCACGCTTAATGCATCACTCATATTATGGTTACTACTCACATTACAAGGTTTATCCTTTATCTTTTTCTTATTGGATGAATATAAATCACCGGGTTTTTTAAAAGGTTTAATTGTGATTATTGCAATCCCGCTTTACTCATTTATTATTTTGCTTGGTATTATCGACTTAGGCTTTAATTTACGTGAGTATGTGAAGGATAAAATCCATAAAAAATAAGGAGCTGTTCATACTATGGATATGTTTAGAAAGCGTGTAATTCGCTATCCACTTTTTCTTATATCTCTGTTAGTGCTAGTGGCAGCTATTTTCTTATTTTTATGGAATATATGGCTTGCCATTGGCTATACACTAGCAGCGCTTGGTGGGTTATTTTATGTCTGGAAAATCGAAAAGGCAGCGTATATTGAAACAGAAAAGCATATTGAAAAGCTTTCCTTTCGGATGAAAAAAGTCGGAGAAGAAGCCTTTTTGGAATTGTCAATAGGGATTATACTCATTAACAATGATTATCATATTGAATGGGCAAATCCTTTTATGCTGAATATTTTAGATACCGAATCACTAATCGGAGAAGAATTATTTACTATTTCTGAGGATTTATTTAGTGTTATGCATCCAGAAGAAAAGCGAGAGCTAACGGTAACGATTGGTGAACGTAAATATCGAACATATTATAAAGAAACAGAAAAGCTATTATATTTCTTCGATGTGACAGAGCAAGTAGAAATCGAAACACAATATTTTGCTGACCGTACAGTCTTGGCAGTGTTATTTATTGATAACTACGATGAACTAACACAGGCAATGGATGATCAAACACGCAGTTTAACGAATACGATGGTCACATCTATTGTCAATGAGTGGGCAGCATGCTACGGTATTTATGTGAAGCGTATATCCTCGGATCGCTTTTTAGCTGTGTTAAATGAATCGATTTTAGCTGAGTTAGAAGTAAAGAAATTTGAGATTTTAGATATGATTCGAGAGCGCACTTTACAAAAAAATATGTCGTTAACCTTGAGTATTGGCGTTGGGGCAGGCTCATC
The DNA here is from genome assembly GCF_003049505.1 of Metasolibacillus meyeri. Classification (GTDB taxonomy): domain Bacteria; phylum Bacillota; class Bacilli; order Bacillales_A; family Planococcaceae; genus Metasolibacillus; species Metasolibacillus meyeri. The sequence continues at coordinate 4,476 of NZ_PYWN01000030.1, read as the reverse complement.
ATCACTCGTCGAGCTAGGAGAGCTGGCTCAATCTAGCTTAGACTTAGTGCTAGGGCGTGGTGGCGACCAAGTAGCGATTAAGCAGCCAAGTGGGAAATTACGTTTTTATGGGGGGAAAACAAACCCTGTTGAAAAGCGTACACGCGTAAGAGCACGTGTTATTTCACATGCGTTAAGAGATTTAATTCAAGAAAGCGATCAAGTATTTGTTATGGGGCATAAGCGGCCTGATATGGATGCCATTGGTGCAGCAATCGGTGTACGGAAAATGGCACAAATGAATAAAGTTGATGGCTATATCATTGTAGATTTTGAAGATTTACATGGTAGTGTACAACGACTTATGGCGGAAATTGAAGATAAATCGGATTTTTATCAACGCTTCATTTCCCCAGAGGAAGCATTGGCAAAAATGACATCGAAATCCTTATTAATCATTGTGGATACGCATAAGCCAAGCCTTACGATTGATGAGCGTTTATTCAATAAAGTAGATAAAGTCGTCATCATTGACCATCATCGTCGTGGCGAGGAATTTGTAGTGAACCCGACGCTTGTTTACATGGAGCCATATGCATCGTCAACTGCCGAACTTGTAACAGAATTGCTGGAATACCAGCCGAAAAACGAAAAAATTACACCGTTAGAGGCTACAGCATTACTATCAGGTATTATTGTTGATACGAAAAGCTTTACACTGCGAACGGGTGCCCGTACGTTTGAGGCTGCCTCTTACTTGAGAACACATGGTGCGGATACAATATTAGTCCAGCAGCTATTAAAAGAGGATGTCGACACGTATATTGAGCGTTCGAAAATCGTGCAAACGGTGAAGTTCGCTTTTCCAGGAATCGCGATTGCTCATGGAGAAGATGGACGTGTCTATGATTCAGTTATCATCGCTCAAACAGCGGATATTTTATTAACGATGAAGGATGTATCCGCCTCGTTTGTTATTGCACATCGAGCAGATGGTTTAATCGGTATTAGTGCGAGGTCTTTAGGTGAAACGAATGTCCAACTCGTTATGGAAAAACTCGGTGGTGGTGGACACTTAACGAATGCAGCTACACAAATAGAGGCACATTCGATAGATGAAGCAAAAAAATATTTAATCGATGCGATTACAGAAGTAGTTGAAGGGAGTAATGAATAATGAAAGTTGTATTTTTAAAGGATGTAAAAGGAAAAGGTAAAAAAGGTGAAATTAAAAATGTGGCGGATGGTTACGCACAAAACTTTCTAATTAAAAATGGTTATGCAGTAGAGGCTAATAATCAAGCATTAAGCCAATTAGACGGTCAAAAGAAATTAGAGGAAAAAAATGCGGCTGCTGAGCTGCAAGCTGCAAAGGATTTAAAAGACAAAATTGAGGCATTGGAAGTTGTCATTAAAGCAAAATCAGGAGAAGGCGGCCGCTTATTTGGCTCTGTATCAACAAAGCAAATTGCAGATGAATTACAAAAAACACATGGTATTAAAATTGATAAACGCAAAATGGAGTGTAACGACGGTATCCGTTCTTTAGGTTATACGAATGTGCCAACTAAGCTTCACCAAGAAGTAAAGGCTACATTAAAAGTACATGTTATTGCTGAATAAGGAGAGCATATAGATGAGTGAATCTATGATAGACCGTGTGCCACCGCATAATCATGAAGCAGAGCAATCGGTTATTGGTGCGATATTTCTTGAGCCACAGGCACTGATTACAGCATCCGAAATTTTAATACCGGAAGATTTTTATCGTCGTGCACATCAAATTATTTTCCAAACGCTGCTGACATTAAGCGACCAAGGAAAAGCGATTGATGTCGTTACTGTTACAGAAGAGCTTTCCGTAAAAAAAGAGCTAGAGGATGTCGGTGGTCTATCGTATATTTCTGAGCTAGCAAACGCTGTACCAACCGCTGCTAATATTGCGCATTATGCAAAAATTGTAGAAGAGAAGGCATTATTACGTCGTTTAATCAGTGTTGCAACGAAAATCGTCCAAGACGGCTATACACGCGAAGACGAGGTAGAAGCATTATTAGCTGAAGCCGAGAAAAAAATGATGGAAGTGGCCAACCGTAAAAATGCAGGCGACTTCAAGCACGTAAAGGATGTTCTTGTTGATACTTTTGATAATATCGAGAAGCTACAATCAAGACAAGGTGATGTTACAGGTATTCCAACAGGCTTCCGTGATTTAGATAACATTACAGCTGGCTTCCAGCGCAATGATTTAATCATCGTAGCGGCTCGTCCATCGGTAGGGAAAACAGCCTTTGCTTTAAACGTCGCACAAAGCGTCGCTGTACAAGCACGTGAAAATGTGGCGATATTCTCATTAGAGATGGGTGCAGATCAGCTCGTTATGCGTATGCTCTGTGCAGAGGGCAATATCGATGCGCAAGCTCTGCGTACAGGCGCTTTGTCAGCGGAGGACTGGGGCAAGTTAACGATGGCGATGGGGAGCCTTTCAAGCTCGGGTATTTTTATTGATGATACACCAGGTGTACGTATTAATGAAATTCGAGCGAAATGTCGCCGCTTAGCACAGGAGCATGGACTCGGTATGATTTTAATTGACTACTTACAGTTGATTCAAGGTAGTGGACGTCCTGGAGAAAACCGTCAACAAGAAGTATCGGAAATATCTCGTTCTTTAAAGGGACTTGCACGTGAATTAAAAGTGCCAGTCATTGCACTATCACAGCTATCGCGCGGTGTAGAGCAACGTCAAGATAAACGCCCAATGATGAGTGACTTGCGTGAATCTGGTTCGATTGAGCAAGATGCCGATATTGTTGCGTTCTTATATCGTGATGATTACTATGACCGAGAATCTGAAAGTAAAAATATGATTGAAATTATTATTGCCAAGCAACGTAACGGTCCAACAGGGACGGTGACATTAGCGTTTAAAAAAGAGTTCAATAAATTCCTTAACGTAGACTGGTCTCAGTATGAAGCACCACCAGAATACTAAAAATAGTAAATAATAGAATCTAAACGCGAACATTCACAGTATAATATTGTAATAGTGTTCGTGTTTTTGTTTGACATTAACTAGCAAACACTGCTACAATTATTCTGCTTATAATAAGGGACGCAAGTAAGTGTCTAACGGAGGTGCTCGTAACATGACATCAGTAGTAGTTGTGGGAACACAGTGGGGAGACGAAGGAAAAGGTAAAATTACCGATTTTTTATCGAAGCAGGCGGATATTATTGCACGCTTTGCAGGTGGAGATAATGCAGGGCATACAATAAAAATTGCAGGCGAAACATACAAGCTACATTTAATTCCTTCAGGTATATTTTATAAGGAAAAAACATCAGTTATTGGTAATGGATTAGTTGTCAATCCTAAATCGCTTGTAACGGAATTACAAGGTTTACAGGCACGTGGAATCGATACGTCTAATTTGCGTATTTCGAATCGTGCGCATGTTATTTTACCGTACCATATCCATCAAGATATTGTAGAAGAAGAAAGTCGCGGAGATCAAAAAATTGGTACAACTGCTAAAGGAATCGGGCCTTGCTATCAAGACAAGGTTGCACGTATCGGTATTCGTATGGCCGATTTATTGGATAAGGAAATTTTCGAACAAAAGCTACGTGACAATATTGCCTTGAAAAATCGCTTGTTTGAGAAGTTTTATGAAGTAGATGGTGTAAACTTTGATGATATTTTTGAGGCGTATTATGCGTATGGCCAAGAGTTAGCACAATATGTAACAGATACATCGAAAATTTTAAATGACGTGTTAGATGAAGGTGGCAAAGTATTATTTGAAGGTGCGCAAGGGGTTATGCTCGACATTGACCAAGGTACATATCCATATGTTACATCATCAAACCCAGTTGCAGGCGGTGTAGCAATTGGCGCTGGTGTAGGTCCTAACTATGTATCACGTGTTGTAGGTGTATGTAAAGCTTATACTTCTCGCGTTGGTGATGGTCCTTTCCCAACAGAGCTACATGATGAAATTGGTCAGCGCATTCGTGATGTTGGTCGTGAATATGGTACAACAACAGGTCGTCCACGTCGTGTTGGCTGGTTTGACTCAGTAGTTGTACGTCACTCTCGTCGTGTGAGTGGTATTACAGACTTAGCTTTAAATTCAATCGACGTATTATCTGGCTTAGAAACAGTGAAAATCTGTACGGCCTATGATTATAATGGCGAAATTATCACAGAGTATCCAGCTAATCTGCATATCATTGAACAATGTAAACCAATCTATGAGGAATTACCTGGTTGGCCAGAAGATATTACAGCTGTGCGTACATTAGAGGAACTACCAGAAAACGCTCGCCGCTATATCGATCGCATTCTTGAATTAACAGGTATTAATCTAATGACATTTTCTGTAGGTCCAGCACGTGAGCAAACAAATATTGTAGCGAATATTTGGGAATAAATTTAATTTGATTCAGCAATGTTTTCTGCGCGAAAGCGAAGCGGCAGATACAGAAGTCCCC
>NZ_PYWN01000271.1 GCF_003049505.1 Metasolibacillus meyeri | reverse complement strand
ATATCTGCGTTTTTTCATGGTTTATCTGCGGTTTTCTCGAGATATCTGCGCTTTCTCATGATTTATTTGCGGCTTTCCCAAGTTATCTGCGCTTTTTCATGATTTATCTGCGGTTTCCCTGAGATATCTGCGCTTTCTTATGATTTATTTGCGGCTTTCCCAAGATATCTGCGCTTTTTCATAGTTTATCTGCGGTTTTCTCGAGATATCTGCGCT
>NZ_PYWN01000270.1 GCF_003049505.1 Metasolibacillus meyeri | reverse complement strand
ACGAATGTGACGTTCAGTAGCAATCGCGCCAATTTTGGAGGCGGCATGTTCAATAGTAGTAGTAACCCCACGTTAACGAATGTGACGTTCAGTAGCAATAGCGCAAGGGATGGAGGCGGCGGCATGTACAATAATACTAGTAACCCCACGCTAACGAATGTGACGTTCAGTAGCAATCGCGCAATGGATGGAGGCGGCATGTACAATGATTATAATAATAGCCTCAAGCTAACGAATGTGACGTTCAGTAGCAATAGCGCAACTAGTAGTGGAGGTGGCATGTACAATGTTAGTAGTAGTTCCACGCTAACGAATGTCACAATGAGTGGGAATACAAGTGCTATTTATGGCGGAGACTCGGGAAGTAAAATTCGCAATAGTATTATTATAGCCAATCATGGGCAACCAGCGATTACCGACTATAGCGGCGAGATTGAAAGTAGTATAGTTGATAAGGAAGCTGAAAATGGAGTATATGTCGGCAATTTTTATGATGAGTCAGGAACAAAGATAGCAGGATCTTACACAGCAGCCGAACTATTTATCGACCCAACAACTAGTGATTATCGCCTACGAGCGAAATCCCCAGCGATTGATAAAGGAAATGATAGTTGGAATACTACATCAACGGATATTGTGGGTAACCCTCGTAAACAAGGAGCGGCAATTGATTTAGGCGCATATGAGGCACTTCCTTATTATGTGACATATGATAAAAATGGCGCAACCGGTGGGACTGTGCCACAAGACAACAAAACCTATGAA
>NZ_PYWN01000269.1 GCF_003049505.1 Metasolibacillus meyeri | reverse complement strand
TACAGAATATACAGTTAATATAATCAAATAAAAGATAAATCCCAACTGCATAGCTTTTGTATTATTATTTTTTTCTTCATCTGTCATTTTTCTAAAAAACAATCTCGAGTCCTCCCTTAATTATACATTTCAAGTTCTATATTTTTTCCTTCTTGCATATCAACACTCCCATTTATAATAAACAAACTTCAAGCTTTGCCCATTCATTTCAAATACTGCATCGCTTGTCCTAATATATGTGAAGCCATTTTTCTCTAGTATTTTTTGTGAGGCAATGTTATTAGTCGTTGTTTGCGCTGCAATTTGTTGGATTCCTTTATCCTCTATGGTCGTTAATAATAGCTGTAACGCTTGATTCGCAATTCCTTTCCCTATGTACGCTTCGCCCACTCTATACCCGAGATGACCAAGATGCTGATTTTTATCAATATCCGTTAGATTGATTCTTCCTACAATTTGTCCACCTTCATTTTTTATCAAATAGAAATATGATAACTCTTGCATTTGCTCTTTTAGCAATTCTTTATTTTTTCTTTTAAATGTTTCAAAATGGTAATAATCATCGCCACGACTAGGCACCGTCTTTTCAAAATATGTTCTATTTTCAAGTTCAAATTCATACAAATCTTGCATATCAATATATTCTAATTTTCCCAATGTAATCTTCATATAAACACCTACCCATGATATAAAACCCCTCTTCCCCTTTATTATACCAATATCTGTCTCTTATACACATCT
>NZ_PYWN01000268.1 GCF_003049505.1 Metasolibacillus meyeri | reverse complement strand
CATGCTATAATGAATAAAAGAAGAAAGCGAGGAAATCAAAATGTATCATTACGTATCAAATTGTATTTGTTGCAAAAAGGATTTTAAAATTTTGGAAGGCTCTCGCAAGTATCAATTATACAAGCAAAATATGAATGGTAAATTTACCTGTGATGACTGTAGTCACAAAGTGGAATTAGATGCAAGAAAAGCATTGTTTGGGAAATTAGGATTTTAA
>NZ_PYWN01000029.1 GCF_003049505.1 Metasolibacillus meyeri | reverse complement strand
TGTGGCGTTTTTAGACTGAGTTCTTCTTTCTCAGTAGGGAGTTTGGCACTCCCTTTGATTCCATTACTTTTCTGGCATTCATCCTGCCACTTATGGAAGTCGGGGACTCTTGTATCTATCGCTCTGTTGCTGCCGCTTCGCTTTCGCACAGAAAACATTTGCTTTCGATACAAAAAACAATGCCGCTGTCGCTCTGCTTCCGCGCAGTAAACATTGCTGAGTCAAGTTAAAGTTTTTTATTCTATGTACATACTGCTACATAATGTTTAATATATCGCAAATTCCCTTTTTTTCTCGGTTAAACGCTTTTTAAGCACTTTCATGCACATCGTGAAGAAGTTGTGACATTTTAGTGATACTATGTGGTGGTATGTATTTTAAATACCTATTTTTAAAAAACAGAAAATTCTATCAATTAATCTTCAACACAATTGTGTTGAAGATTTAGCAAGTGCTTTATTAAGTGATTGCAAGATTATTTTTCCTATTTTAAATAAATATGAGAATAATTAGGCATTGCCTGTTATGCTGTTGATATGCAACATATGCTCTTGCGATTACTCATCGCAGACAAAGCTGTTGCTGTCACTCCGCTTTCGCGACAGAAAGCATTGCTGAAATCAAAATAAACTTTTTACAGGGGAGGATTTTCAATGAATTCACGAATTGAAAAACGTTTAGGGGTAAAGGAATTAGCTAGTAAAATTGTTTCTGCTGCAGAGGCTGCTGCTCTTATTGAAAACGGCACTGTAGTAGGCATGAGTGGTTTTACACGTGCAGGAGATGCAAAAGTTGTACCAGAGGCACTTGCAGAACGCGCTAAAAACGAGCCATTAAAAATCGATGTTTACACTGGGGCATCTTTAGGCCCTGAAGTTGACAATCATTTAGCTACTGTAGGCGCAATCCGCAAACGTGGCCCATTCATCGCAGACGCGGGTATTCGTAATTTAATCAACACAGGCGACGTAACTTATGTAGATGCGCACCTTTCTCACAATGCTGAATTAGTTCGCCAAGGTATTATTGGTCCAATTAAGCACTTAATTATTGAAGCGGTTGCAATTACAGAAGATGGCTTAATCGTGCCAACAAACTCTGTTGGTAACTCGCCAATCTTTGCACAATATGCTGAAAATATTATTATTGAATTAAATATTTCTCATCCAGAATCATTAATAGGTATCCATGATATTTATATTCCAGGTGAGCAAGGTTCTCGTGAGCCAATCCCAATGACAGATGTACAACAACGCATCGGTGAAATCGGTATCCGTGTACCACTTGAAAAAATTCAAGCAATCGTTATTTCTGAAGAGCCAGATGCACCATCATTAATCGTACCAGCAGACGAAGAAACACAAACAATGGCCAACATTTTATTAGACTTCTTCCGCGCTGAAATTAAAGCAGGTCGTCTAACAAACAGCTTAATGCCATTACAATCAGGTGTAGGCTCTGTTGCCAACGCTGTATTAGAAGGCTTTACAAATTCAGAATTTGAAGATTTAGTTGTTGCTTCTGAAGTATTACAAGATGCAGTATTCAATTTAATTGATGCTGGTAAAGTAAAATTTGCTGCTGCAACATCAATTACGCTTACTGAAGAATTACAGAAAAAAGTTTATGGCAACTTAGAAAAGTATGCTGATAAAATCGTTTTACGTTCACAAGAAATTTCTAACCACCCTGAGTTAATCCGTCGTTTAGGTTTAATCTCTATCAATACGGCACTAGAATTAGATATTTATGGTAACGTAAACTCGACGCATGTTTCAGGTACAAAAATGATGAACGGTATCGGTGGCTCTGGTGACTTTGCGCGTAACGCTCGTCTAGGTATTTTCGTAACGAAATCATATGCAAAAGGTGGCGCGGTTTCTTCAATCGTACCAATGGTTTCTCACGTAGATCATACAGAGCATGATGTCGATGTCATCGTTACAGAACAAGGTATCGCAGACTTACGCGGGTTAGCACCAAAAGAGCGTGCGAAATTAATCATTGAAAACTGTGTACACCCTGATTTCAAAGATCAAATTCGCGACTACTTCAACCGCGCAATCGAAGCAACAGGTGGTCACCAAACACCACATATTTTAGAGGAAGCTCTTTCTTGGCACGTAAATCTTGCTAAAAACAAAACAATGAAGCAAGAAGTACCTGCCCAAGCTTAATATTCATCAATTATGTCCAGATTTTTTCGAGCAAATGGAAGTGAGCTAAAAATTTCACAACACACGCCATGATTAACCGACCTGCTTTCCGCAGGCCTCTCAAAATCTGTGGCATTTGCCTAAGACTTTTGTTCAACATGATGTTTGTTACAGAGTTATTACGTAATTTCGACACTTATTAAACCAAAATAAAAAAGACAAAATCTGTTCAATCAGATTTTGTCTTTTTTTCTTTAAAAAATGCTATAATCAATTATTGAGAAATATTATCAACTGGAGGTTTATTATGCGTTTCTTCATATATGCCATTATTTTCTTCTCATTTTTTGATTTATTTACACAGCTACCTGTCATGAGTACGTTTGCTGAATCAGTTGGCGCGACGCCTTTTATAGCCGGGTTAGCTGTAGGTATGTATTCATTTTCTAATACATTCGGCAATATTTTATCAGGCTTCTGGACTGATAAAAAAGGGCCTTTCCATGTCCTTATTATCGGTTTATTGCTAACAGGTGGCTCACTTTTATTATATCGCTTTGTTGAAGAACCTGTACTGTTATTAGCTATTCGTTTTGTACACGGTCTAGTAGCTGGATTTATTGTTCCTGCTGCCTTTACATACTTAGCAAATGCTACAGAGCAAACGAAGCGCGGAAAAAACAGCGCAATTTCTGGTGCATTTGTTGGTATCGCAGCGATTATTGGACCAGCATTTAGCGGCATTATGGCGAGTCGTCAAAGTGTACCATTTGTTTTTAGTATTACTGCAATTTGTATGCTTATTCTTGGTGTGTTAACGTTATTCCTATTGCGTAATACCAATATTATAAAATCAAAAAAACAACAACAAGACGTTCCTGTTAGGGCGTTTTTCCGCAATAGTGGCACATTAAAAGCATTTACTGGTGCATTTTTCCTTATGTTTTCACAAGGTGTCATTGCCTATCAATTACCTTTACATGTACAATCGTTAGGTTTTGACTCACGCATGAGTGGGATGCTTATGAGCGTTTTTGGTATTGTAGCAGTCCTTGTCTTTATTTTACCGACAAATCGAATTTTTGATAAAGTTGCGCCTACATACACATTGGCTATTGGAATTGGTTTGATGGGTATTAGTCAGCTAATTTTAAGCCAATCGAACGATAGCAGCATGCTATACGGTGCCCTTGTTTGCTACGGTATTGGCTTCGGCTTATTATTCCCATCGATTAATTCTTTATTAATCGACTCGACATCAACAGAAGTTCGCGGAAAAGCATATGGTTATTTTTATGCCTTCTTCTCATTTGGTGTTGTTATCGGTTCATCTTTACTAGGATTGCTTGCATTAGACCACACACAGGGCTTTATTTTAACAGGTGTTATCTTGTTAATTTTTGCAGGTGTTAGCTTAATCAATTTCAGCAAAGAGAAACAGGCGGTACATTAATCATAAGAGGCTATCGAGGAATTTTTTCTCGATAGCCTTTTGTACTTTTGAAAACTATTCACCCTTTAATTTAATCGTTCTTCTATAGGGTCTTCCTGATCATTTTCGTTATAGTATTGCACCGCTGTTTGTGCACCTTCTGCAATCATATTATTTTCGCGAATATCTGTCGTATCTGGGCTAGCAGCTGTTTCCGCTATGTCTTGTAATGATGTATCATCTTCAACATCTGCTTTATCTTTCATCCCATCCATCATAGCGGTTGCCTTTACTTTTGCCTCTTGAATATAGCTCATTACTTTATCTCGATTTTCCTTTTTGCTTAAATAACTTGCTGCGCCTGCAACTAAACCTGCAATAACAACGCCTTTTCCTTTTAATTTTGCCATGATTGTTATTCCCTCCATTGTTATTCATGTTATATGGAAGTTATACCCTCACTGTTAGTGCTTTAAACATCAATTGCCGTATAAAGCATATCAATATGTGGCACATTATCGTAATCATAAGGCTCCGAAATCGCCTCAAATCCAAAGTCTTGATAGAATTTTGCTAAATAATTTTGGGCTTGAATAAATATATTCGCTGTCGCCCATCGTTCTTTTGCTAGCTGCATTGTGAATGCAATTAATTCTTTACCTAACCCTGTGCCACGTTTCTCCTTCGCTACAACTACTCGTCCAAATGATGCTTCCTCATATTTTTCACCAGGTGGAAGTAAGCGTGCATAGGCAACAATACGCCCTTCTTCTTTATATAATATATGTAGACTATTTTGGTCATGATCATCTAAATCCTCATAAATTGATTGCTGCTCCACAATAAAGATATTTACACGATGTTGAATAATTTGGTATAACTCCGTTGTCGTTAATTCATTAAATTCCTTCACTGTCCAAGTCATTGTAACCTCTCCTTTTTATTTTATTTTTTAAAAATGTTTATAATCATACAGCTACGGGTATTTATATAATATCAATTGAAAGGGGCGATGAATATGTTTAAATTTCAAGACGTACAGTTCGGCGGACAAGAAGTATTATCAATACTAGGAGCGGCAGGCGTATTAACATCGCTTATCTACTTCTTTGTATTTTAACATTGCAAATACTTCAATCCATATATATATACAGCTGTTGGACAATTTAACTTCTTTCAGCAATGTTTTTGTATCGAAAGCGAAGCGACAGGTACAGAGGTCTCCCACCTGTAGATGTGGCAAGATGAATACATGCATTAGACCCCCTTTCAGCGGGTGTCCAAATACCTGCTGAAAGAAGTTAAGCCTCCGGCGGATGTCACAGATTTTGAAAAGGAATTTTCGAGCAAGCTCGAAAAAATCTGGACGCAATTACGCCAAGGCGTAATTGATTTTGCCGACAGCTTTTTTGTTTTATTTAAATTGGTTATATACCTTTAACCCTTTTAACAAAAAGAAGATACTTCCTGTTTAAAAGTCAAACAAAAGTACCTTCTTTTCATTTTGAAAACATGCGCCTCTATCACTGCTAAACTCTTTTTCTAGTCATTATGCCTTCACATCATCATAAGCGTCGCTTTTTTCGAAAGAAGCAACGACATAGGAACAAATCGCGTGCATTTTTAAATTGTTTGTACGTGCATAATCTGCTGCTGCGTCTAATAGTTTTTTAGCTACCCCTTGTCCACGCAGTTGATCAGAAACATATGTGTGATCCATATGCATAACGCCATCTCTCTCCGCCCATGTAATTTCAGCTAAACGCTCTCCGTTTTGCTCATATTCATAAGCGAAAGTCCCACTATTTTGTACAAATGTAAATTCCATTGTATCCATCCCCTTTGTGTTATTTAAACCATGAAGAAATTGTTTCTATTAATTTATTAAAAAAGTTTTTCACACCATTCCAAAAACCTTCATCTTGAAGAATTGGCGCAAACTTTTCTTCAATTGTTTTACTTAAGTCAGATAGCTGTGAAGATAGCTTCGAAAAGTCGATATCTAATCCACGAATGCGATCCATTAAATCAACTAATAGTTGGCGGTCTTTGTCGCTTAAATCAATTTTTAGACGAGATAATTGATCCGATACGATTTTTTCAACTTCTTCACGTGACACAGGCTTTTGCTCTGCAATCACTTTTTTAATTTCCGTTAAAAGCTCTGCTATACGCTCATCTGAAATATTGGCACTGTCCGCAATGGATGTCGCTACATTTAATTCTTCATTTGCAATATCTGTACGTTCAATGTCAAGCTTTTCACCTGTTTTCACTTCATACGCTTTATAAATACCAACTAAGGCAGAATGGCCTGTTACTGGCTTTGGCGCTGCAATTTCTACAATCGCATCCTCAATACCAGCCGTCACCATCGCATTTGCATAAATTTCAGCAGTTACTTCTGTAATATTCTCTGGTGTCGTAATGCTAATCGTTAGCCCTTTGCCCTCTTCTTGACGCGTAATTTTCGCAGAAGAATACATACGAGAGCTAGCATTGCTATTTTTGATATATTGTACTAAATCACTGCCAGACACTGTGACTTCATCAATCTCTGACTCCTCATTGACACGCAACGCCACTTTTACAGTTTCCTTTTCCGCCTCCGATAAATTGGCGCCATATACAACAATCGGTACACCTAGCTTTTCGTTTATTGGCTTTTGTGTTGCCGCGCTAGCAAACGGTACGAATACCGTTAAAGCCAATACAGTTATAACAAGTTTTAAAATCCACTTTTGTTTCATTTTTTTATACTCTCCTTAAGCACTTGTGGTTGTCCGTATTACGATACGTCATACCCTTGTCTATTAGTACGAGTTTTTAAGTAAAAGGTTGCAGATGACTTACACAAGCTCTGTCCAGCCATCTTGTTGTTTAATTTTGCGTGCCTTCATTAATGAGCCAAGCGCACGCTTAAACGCACCTTTACTCATCTCAAACATTTCTTGAATTTCCTCTGGCGTTGATTTATCACTAAATGGCATTTTACCGCCAACGCTTTCTAAATAAGCATAAATTTTTTCTGCGTCATCACCTAGGCGCTCATGCTTACGGGGTAGCATCGAGCCATTTAGTGAGCCATCATCCTTGACATCGATAATGCGCACCTCTACATCTTGTCCTAAGCGAGGCTCTTCCTTCATTTCAGATTCATGCACGAAAATGCGGTACGGTGTGTCAACGCCAATTAAAAATGATCCGACAGGAAGCAAGCGATACGGGCGTGCAAGGATATTTTTATTGTACATATCATCCAATGCACCTTCATACAGCTCATTCACTTTTTCCTCTGTTGCTAAACGACCGAATAAATCGCCGTTACGGTCTGTACGTAATGTCATAAATAAATGGTCACCTGGCTGTGGCCAAAGCTCCTGTAATGCTGGTAAATCCTCTGCTTTGACAACAACTTCACGCGATGTGCCAATATCGACAACCGCGCCTTCACGCGTTACTTTTAAAACGCGCGCCCAATTGTATTGCCCTTCTAAAATTGTCGGTAAAGCTGTCGTTGCTTGTAATTCTCCTCTGCGATCAGCATATAAAAATACAGTTAATCGATCACCAATCGCAACATCTTCCACAACCTCCGACATATTTAATGGGATTTCTATATCGCCATTTGTTAGCATATAGCGTGAGCTTTGTTGTTCCAATATCGTTAATTCTACAACCTGCCCTGAGCGTAATTCATTCATCTTTTGCAAATTCCTTTCTGCTGCTTATATATTTTGCTGTGCTTTCATTGCATCTAACTTCTCGACAAAGTCCTTCTCTTCTTCCATTAGCTGTACTAAGTCGGCAATTCGATCAATTGCATTCCAGCTTAAATGGTGCTCAATTCCTTCAACGTCTTCATATATGCGTTCCTCATCTACACCAATAATACGGAGAAATTGCTCTAGTAAATCGTGCCTTTGCACGAGCCGTTTCCCTAATTTTTCCCCTTTTGGTGTGAGTGTTAAACCTCTATATTTTTCGTATACTAAGTAGCCGTCCTTATCTAACTTCTGAACCATTTTTGTAACAGACGAAGGTAGAACAGATAATGCTTCTGCGATGTCGGACACTCGTGCATACCCTTTATTGTCAATTAATAAATAAATTTGCTCGATATGATCCTCCATACTTGGTGTTGGCATATCCGAAAACCCCTCTCTTTCATTTAGCTATCTTAATTTTACTACATATTTCGGTGGAAAGATAACTGAAAACGGTGTGGAGGTGTCAGAAAAGTGAGCTAATGCAACACTTTCTGATTAATCATAGTTGTTTTTTTGAAATATAGGTCTTTTAGAAAAGTATTCACAGTCTTTGAAAGGTTTAAAACATGGGCTGGAAAAAGAGGAACTGGCAAAAAGAAGACATCACCTTTGAACAATGAAAATCTAGCTCTACCTATCTATTTAAATTAAAAGAAAAGCTGTTGAATATCGTGTTTTTATTTCCAACAATAAAACCCGAAAAGAGGACTAACGCGCCTCTTTTCCAACCACTCCATCTTTAAATAACTTGTTTCTTTTTATATACCACTGGCAGTATTTTTATGAAAATAATTGTTACAGCATAGACTAGCGCGATTATTAAAGAAAAAGAGCCAACATTCAAATTGCTTAGCATATTAAGTCCGAAGAGCGGCGCTGTAAATAGTAAAAATGCTGGGTATTGAATGTTGGCTACAGCGCCAAGGAGTAAAAATATTTTTAATTTGCTTATCACTTTTTTGTTACTAATTTCTTTGCTGATGAAAAATAGCACGTAGCTAAATAACACGAGTGATACAACAATATGTTGAATACCTATAGTGGCGTCAGGATATTTAATTGATGTGAATAAATTGACTGCAAAGGCGATTACATATAACCCAAGCAATATCACTTTATGATTCATTCTATTTCCCCCAAATTTAGGAACTTTATAATTAATTGAACGAATGGAAGTTTAAAAGTGTTCCCGCAAATCTAAGTAGATTATCCAACATATACCTGATAAACTAAAAATATGATTCATCGCTGTAACTGGGGGATGACCTCATCATTCTTCATTTTTTTACATCAATTTTAGAATACAAACTGCAAGTTTTTTTTGCAAGAACAATTGCTTTCATTAAACACGCAATTTTCATCGTGGTTAATTCTATTAAAAGGTAGAAAGAAATATATGAAAAAGCAAAGAGGCCTCACTAGAAAAGTGAAAAATATTACATTAAAAATGAATGAAAATACAAAAGATTTCCCTACCATGTTTTATCATGAGGAATATTACAACTATCTGCTCCCTGTATCTAGAGAGCTATTGCAATCCTCCAAGACATTACAAATTCAAATTGCTCATTTGCTGGTAGAACGTACATTGCGCTTAATTCATATAAAGCCTGACAATCAGCAGGAAACATTGGTTACTTTACTACTAAAACCTAACGATATGTGGAATTCTCAAATCGTTGTGCATAAAAATAAAGAAAGCTATTGCTCGTTTTATAAGCGAAATACGCTATTTCAACAATGGATTTTATTTGAAAATAGCGAGAAATTAATGACCTACTTTTCTTTAGAAAGCCACACTGATTTACAAACTATGACTATCGAAGAACGAATAGTCGATGCAGAGGAAAAACAAGTAAATTATTTTTTAGTCATTGGTGAGGTTATTGGTGAAGTATTTAATAAATAAGATATTTGCAACTTAAATTAATCAATAGTAGAATCCCTTTTCCAGTATGTTGGAGGGATTTTCATACTAAACATGGAGTGATGTCAGGAGGCATAAATGAGCATCAAAATAAAATATCAATGGCGCATTACAAAATATAATCCTGTCTATCGGAATGAACACGGGGGTTATACGATTGAGTCAGAATGGACGAGTTCCTCTGATATAGGGAAAAATATAGATGGTGAAATATTGACGCTGGAAGGCTATTTAAAAATAGAAACTGCCTATATTGATACGATAATGAAATTTTTACAAGTAAATCAAATTGATTTTGTGCGAATTCTTAAAGTAACTTATATTGATGGCAATAAGAATTCTATCTTGTACGACAAAGATATCGAGACACTTCAATTACAGGATGATTGCGAAGTGCCTGCTTCGCAAATTCCGTTACTCGCTAAAATGACATTACGAGAATTTATTCATTGTGATTTTATGACAGAAGATTTCTTTGTCCATTTTGGCTATGACTACTATATGTATATTGGCTCAAATCATTATGATGAGGAGCCACTGGAATTTGCGGAAGCGCAAGGCTTATTTGTAGAAGAAATGATTTCAGCTTATTATGTAGAGGAGAAAGACATAATAAGATCGGTTATTTGGATAGAACTTGGCAATAGCATTATTGTAGATGAGGAACTCCTGCCTAACATTGAATTAGACGAATATCGAAAAGCGTTGCACCTTTCATATATTCACCCAGTAACAGGTGTATTTCCGATCACACCAAACAATCAAGATTTTTTCCAAAGTAAAATTAACCATCAAATTGATTTTACTAAATACGAGTATTATTTAGCTTCGACTACTTAAATTAAATCTCAATCCCCTTTCCAGCAGGGGATTTTTTAGTCAAAAAGTCCCTATTCGCTCATTAAAGTGGTATTTTCGCTCAACCAAAGTCAAAATTCGCTCATTGAACATCATTTTTCGCTCAACCAGGCCTCGAATTCGCTCATCAAATCAGTAGAAAATAAGCTTAGTAATAATTGATAATATAATCCCAAAATGGATGTGATGTGTCTACATTATTGAAGAATAATTCCAAAAATATTGTACTGATTGTTCTTGTTATATTCATAGCTACTTCTCTGTTTATTTTCCTAAACAAAAAAGAAGCTAGCTCTCCCCAAACTGAAGTGATGATGGTTGAAGAATTGCCGAATGGAGAACGGGAAGTAGTCACTCCTTTACAGAACGACAATACTCAGTTCATAGCGAAAGAAGAGCAACTAAAATCATTCATAGCACGACAAACAAAATTGGATAATACAAGCATCGCCGTTTATTTAACGCCTGTTGCTGGTGAAGAAGGTAAAGAGCCTCAATTTGTGTCATGCTCAGTTGTGTTGGATACAACAAACAAACTATCCATACGATAAAAAATGAGATAAAAGCTATAATTAATATTAAAGAGGAAGACATTACGCTAACCAATAGTATCGATTAAAAGTGATCCGCAAGAACGAAACACATTACAACTATGGAATTTTATGATATGTAAATAATCAATAGTAGAGAATCTCTTTAAACCATACATAAATGATTTTAAAGGGATTTTCTATAATAATTAGAAACAGATTCATCAAAATATTATCATAACTTTGGTGATTAATTAGAATTATAAAACACTTATTTGGTTCAACTTTCTAAGAAATTCGGTTATTTTTTCAATACCTATGCATCATTTGATTAATCAAGCTATACAAGGACGTTAACATGTAAAACTTGCAAAAGATATATATTGTAAGTTTTCTGTCCTTGCTATTCTGATATATTGAATAAAATATGGGTAAGTAAAATTCATAATAGAAGAACTTATTTTTTACTAAACAGCTTGTTGGAGCTACTGATATACTTGGTGTATGAAATTCTCATAATTATTATGTATAAAACCAAGAAAGTTGCTACTCCTTTTCTTTTAATCAAGGAGGGACTAAACTTCTGTTGAATCAAAGAAAACATAATTTACTAGTGGGTATCATCGAAGACAGAATGATAATTAAATAGAGAAAAAATGGATTATTTTCTTTTAATCAGTAAAATTAGTAGTCAATTATTTAATAATAAATGGAGGGCTTTCATGAAAATAATATATAGGATTATTGGCTTCTTAATTGCACTTATTGGCATATTCTTTCTAAATATAACAATCGACGATCTGACTTGGCAGTTAAAAATAATTGGTGTTATTATTATGGCTGTTGGTTTTTATATAATTCACAAATCCAGTAAGGTTAAATACTAAAAAGGAGAACTATAATGTTAATAAATCGTAATTTCCTTTTTCTTTTTTGTTCACGTTTTTTAAGTGTGTTTGCTGATGCGATGTTATTCGTTATTTTATTAACAATGCTCGGTAGCTATAATACGAATTCTTTTGGACTTTCGTTATTTTATATTTTTGCCACATTGCCTGTCATTTTATTTTCTTTACCTGCTGGGGCCTATGTTGGTCGAAAATATTTGCAGAAGGTAATGGCTGTCTCAAATATTGTCCGATTTGCGTTCATTATTGGCTTGGCCTGTACAACATCCTTTTATCAATCGCCCATTATTATTTATCTATTTATTTTTGTCAATGTTGTAAGTAATGTTTTTTATCTTCCTGCTAATTCTTCTTTACTCCCTAAAGTTGTTCAAGAGGAACGCTTGGCAAAAGCAAATAGCTATATTCAGCTAACAATGTTGTTTGCGAAAATTGCTTCTTATAGTATAGGGGCATGGCTGATTAAAAGCGGTTTATCTATTCAAACACTATTGATAATGATTTCGGCTTTTTATATTGTATCGATGCTACTCGTTTTATTAATTAAGCCTTATTATATCAATAGACAGGAACAAAAGAAAAATATATGGCAGAATGTTAAAGAGGGCTTCCACTTTATTCGGTTAAGCCCATTGTATAGCCGACTTTTTATGATTTTTGGTGCAGCTTGGCTCGTTGGATCTTCTGTTGACCTTTATTTAATTTCTTATTTAGTTGAGGTTTTAGGGAAATCACATGAGGATTTATATTTAATTACGACATTTAGTTTAATTGGCATTTCCTTTGGGGCATTTTTAGCACCTTACGTCTATAAAAAAACAGATCCTAAAAATGGAATTTATTTATCTAGTGTTGCTTTCTCAATTGTCATTCTGTTATTCTCGCTAAAATTGCCTCTAGGCATACTACTTCCTTCATTAGTTATTGGGGGACTTGCACAAGGTATATTCATTATTTTTATTAATACATATCTGCAAAGCCATGTACCCGATGAATATCTGCCAAGAATTTATAGTATTTATAATTTTATTTACACTGGTGTCAGCTTGCCTGGCTATTTATTTTTCGGTTATTTGATCGAGCAAATTGGTGCCATTTCTACAGGCTTTATTATGTCAGCTTACTTATTATGTATAGCTATAATTACAGTAGTGTTACTCCCTTCCATGCGTGAGCAAAAAAGCGAAATATTAGAATAGAACAGTAGATTTTTTATTGCTATATTGAAAGATTGCTTTATTTAAGTTAATTGTGAAATTGAAGTCAATTTAATATTGGTTCGAGATTCCGCATTTTTTTCGCAGCAGTTGATGATTTTTCAGAGGCACATAGAGATTTAATTTTCTTTATCCCGTATTAACTAGGCTGTAAGGCCCCCACTTCAAAATAGTGAGTGGAACGAAATAGTTAAGTGGGGGGGATCAACAGCCTGTAAAAACCCGATTGAGTCCAACATGATGTTGGTCACAAAGCGTTTTCACAGGCTGTGAAGTGTTTAGCTTGTGTTCCTTTATCACCAATCAGTGGGGGATG
>NZ_PYWN01000267.1 GCF_003049505.1 Metasolibacillus meyeri | reverse complement strand
GTGCGAAAGTGGTTGCCTTGCGGGCGAATTTCACTTTTTAACGGGCGAAAATGGGCGGTTTGCGGGCGAATTCACCTGTCTTACGGGCGAATCGTTACTTTTGAACTAGACATTTCAAAAACACTTGCTCCATCGCCTTTTCTTTCAACGAATAAATCAACTGGATTTTTTATTATTCAAAAGTATTTCCGACTTTCTATACAACCCCATAATCTTAATCAAACTTTAATACAAATTATCAATCATTTTTATAAAGCTATACCTCGACCTAGCGCGCCTTATTATTAATCTTTAGTTGACATATGGGCATAGCCGCTTCCACAGCGATTACCATCAATGCTAGTTTTAAACTTTCTATACAAATCATCATAGAAAAAAGCCTAGAAGCACCCATATAACTGAGTTCTCTAGGCCTTAAAACTATGTTGTCATTTAAAAGCATATGGTTGCTTATTCTCCTGGGTATTTTTTCGAATAATATTCAAACCCTTGCGAATCTTTAATTATTCGCGGTCCTACTTTTTCAAATTCTAATGTTATATCATCATTAAGTTTTATGTAATATTTTAACCCGTCTGCTGTTATCTCAGCATTTTCATATATTTTTTCGAATCTTGCATGGGGTTCGGCTGCTTCTTTTTCTAATACCGTATCTAAAGCCGTTGTATCTGTCGGTAGTTCCTTAAGCCATATCCCACTAATCATTACACCTTCATCTGTCCAAGTAATTAATTGATTCAGTTTATTTTGGTAAATAATATTATAAAAATCCGATGCATCTACTTCCATTTCATCTTCTGCCATTTCTCCATTCATATTAGTTTGCTTTTCATCATCACAAGCAGTTAAAAAAGCACTTAACAGTAAGGCTGGCAAAATAATCAAGTATTTTTTCTTCATGGCTCTATTCCTCCCTTCTCAATATTGTATACGTTTCAAAATATAGAAGGTTTCGGAAGATTTGATTAATTGTTAAATTTATAGAAGCCCCTTTTTAAACAAGCTCCTATTTTGAGTTTAATTGTGCGAAAGTGGTTGCCTTGCGGGCGAATTTCACTTTTTA
>NZ_PYWN01000266.1 GCF_003049505.1 Metasolibacillus meyeri | reverse complement strand
TAATGGCGCAATCGTTTTATTTGCTCAAACTCCTTTTGATAAAGTGTTAGGCTGTAGCAATTTAGAAATGTTGCGTTACGAGTGGATATGGATTAAAAGCAACGGTACTGGCTTTTTAAATGCTAAAAAAATGCCATTAAAAGTGCATGAAAATATATTAGTGTTCTATAAACATTTACCAACATACAATCCACAAAAAACATATGGACATAAGCCAGTAAATAAATACAAAAAGCATTCCAGTGATGGCAGCAATTATGGCAAAACCGAAATCGGTACCGAAGGCGGAGGACAAACAGACCGTTATCCAGTTGATGCTCTCTATTTTGCTAGAGATAAGGTACGGTACCACCCAACACAGAAACCTGAAGCGTTATGTGAATATCTGATTAAGACCTATTCCAACGAAGGGGACATTATATTGGATAATTGCTGCGGTGGAGGTACAAGCCTTGTTGCTGCTAAAAAATTAAACAGGCAGTTTTATGGAATTGATACAGAATTGAAATTTATAAATATCAGCAAGGAACGACTGCAGAATGTGCAGCTAGAATTAGTGATTTAGTTAATAAGCACAATGACCATTACGTTAAGGAAGGTGAATGAATTTTGGAAAACCACGAACTAGAAAACTACTGGAAACAAGTAGAGAAAGTAGGAAGAAAAGAATGCTTAAGCGATGAAGCGATGCTTGTACTCGGAAATGTTTTTGGGCAAATGAGCGCAGAAATAGAGAATTTAACTAAGAGAGTTGAAGAATTGGAACGTTTTGAAGCCGCATGGAAGATAGAGTGGGAGTAAACACAATGACCATTATAGAGAGGATGAATGAAATGGATTCAGTGCAAAAGTTTATTTCAGATAATCAATATCAATTGGGCTACATTATGCAAGAAGCTAGTCGCCAATGGATTGAAAAGGATAGAGTAGGTGCATTAACGGTGGGTGATTGTAACTTTGTGGTTGAAAAGTACGGTCAATATCACGAAATCCTTGAAAAAATGCAGCAACAAGAAAGTATGTTAGAAACCATTATAGAACTACATCTACAAACTATTTTAGACTTGCAACACATCCAAATATTAGTGCAGCCTGTTGACGAACCAATTGAAAGACCAATAGGCGTAGCGTTAAAGGAACTTGAAGAAAAGTTTCATGAATTTAATAATAAATGGTCAGAATCAGACTGAGCACAATG
>NZ_PYWN01000265.1 GCF_003049505.1 Metasolibacillus meyeri | reverse complement strand
CTTTCTCAGGAAGTGTTTGGAATTGCTGATTCACAACGGCAACTGTACCACCAATGCTTGCGAATAACAGTGTAAGCGTAAGCAGGATTTGACCGCTTCGCTTCTTTTTTAACTGTTCAAATTGTAGTAGCTTAAACCTACGTCTTACTTGATACTGCTTCTTCCTAGATTGAAATACAGGTAATCGGAGCCGGACGGTTTGCGCTCTCATCACTATATAAGAAAGGATAAAAACGATAATCAGTAGACAGAACATAGTGAAAAAATAGGTGATATAACGATCCGTAGCTAATAAATGCGTTTCATAAGAGATGAGCAAGTGAATCGGATTAGCTAGATGGAAACCAGCTTTTAATAAAATGATATAGCTGATTAAAACAGGCAAACTAACGCAGGTGAATAAGATGCCTAACGTAGCCTGTTGCTTAAATAAACAAGTCAATATCAG
>NZ_PYWN01000028.1 GCF_003049505.1 Metasolibacillus meyeri | reverse complement strand
TAATGGCGCAATCGTTTTATTTGCTCAAACTCCTTTTGATAAAGTGTTAGGCTGCAGCAATTTAGAAATGCTTCGTTATGAGTGGATATGGATTAAAAGCAACGGTACGGGTTTTTTAAATGCAAAAAAAATGCCATTAAAGGTACATGAAAATATATTAGTATTCTATAAGAATTTGCCGACATACAATCCACAAAAAACATATGGTCATAAACCAGTAAATAAATACAAAAAACATTCTAGTGATGGAAGTAACTACGGTAAAACAGAAATTGGTATAGAAGGTGGAGGACAAACAGACCGTTATCCAGTAGATGCTTTGTATTTTGCTAGAGATAAAGAACGGTACCACCCAACACAGAAACCAGAAGCGTTATGTGAATATCTGATTAAGACCTATTCCAACGAAGGAGACATTATATTGGATAATTGTTGTGGTGGTGGTACAAGCCTTGTTGCTGCCAAAAAATTGAATAGGCAGTTTTATGGAATTGACACAGAATTGAAATTTATAAATATCAGCAAGGAACGACTGCAGAATGTGCAATTAGAATTAGTGATTTAGTTAATAAACATAATGACCAAAATGTGAAGGAGTGAATTTTATGAAAAAGGTACAGGTTTCAGTGCATTTTAACGGTGCTTCTAATTATTACTATTTTCCGATGGATAAAGAAACCTTTATGAAACAATGGAATAATCAAATAGCTGGTATTGGTTTTTATTCAGCAGATGACGAAAAAGGTTGTTTTATAGTAATCAACCCAACGAATTGTGGTGCTATTGAAGTTTTAGAAGTTACTGCGTAGTTTGACCATAGGAGGTTGCCATGAAAAAATTATTTTTGGGCAAGTGTAAATGGTGTGGTAAGAGTTTTAGAAAACGTTTTTTGCATCGCCACACAAACGGTTTATTAAGTTATTATTGTTCTAAAAAATGTAAAAAACAAGATATAGATTGTCCATTTTGAATGAAAGTTAATCAGTATTTTGACCAAAATGTGAGGAAGGGGATTAAAAATGCAGGTGCAACTTTCATTGTTTACTGATGATAAGAGCATTTTATTGAAATGTTGGAGTAGCCAAAATAAGGTGTTAGAGCAATATGCGAAAGAGAATCCATCAAAATCGCAATTAACAACAACATTAAAAGAAAAGTATGGAGTCGGTGGATTTGCATCACCATTAATAAAACCGAACTATGTAAATCGGGGTGTATATAACAGTAGCGGTATCGAGTTAGCAGGCTTTGACGATAATGGGAACGTGTTAACCGAGCATTTTACTTGGTCAGATGTAGCCAGTGAAATCATAAATATGATAAAAAATGATACAGCTTATTATGACCAAAGAAAGGAGTGTTTATCTTGAACGCTAACGAGATATTAAAACATTGCGTGATTGTAGAGATTACCCAATGCGAAAAAGATAGCTACTGGTATTCAAATTTGGTAGGTAAACAATTAGTAGCCTATGCCTATAATCCTGATTACCAAGAAATTTATTGCTGCCATATAGACGATATGTACAATAGTCAAGCCGTCATACCTGTTGCAAATTGCAAAATTGTACAAGGTAATCTAAATCAATTAGCAGATATGTCTTAATAAACACAATGACCAAAATGAGTAGTAAAAAAACGAAAAGAGGGAAAGAAAATGAACGAATTAATCAAACAAGTAGAACAATGGTCAATTAATAAAGGATTGGACAAGGCTGAATCTAGCAAACAATTTTTGAAAGTGGTAGAGGAAGTTGGTGAGGTAGCTGCTGCGTTAGCTCGTAATGACATGGAAGCTTTACAAGATGGCATCGGGGATGTAGTAGTGACACTTATTATATTAGCTCAGCAACATGAAATGTATTTGCATGAATGCTTACAATGCGCCTATGACGAAATTAAAGGACGCACAGGGAAAATGGTTGATGGTGTATTTATTAAATCTAGTGACTTATCTGTGGAGGGCAAATAATGAATATTACGTTATTAGGACATACGCAATTAAGCCTTTCGGTAATAGAAAGTATTTTAAATTCAAAAAATAAATATTTATTCTTCGTTGAATTTGAAGAGTGGTCGGGTGATACAACTGATGGTCAAGTTATCGCATTAGCAGCAATTCGTCAATGTTATTCACATAAAACAGCCTTAGAAGTGCTTGAAACAGAATCAGAAAAGTATTTCGGTGATAAAGGGCAAGAAGGCAAACGTTTGTTCAATCACATTGTAAAAAGTGGTCATACTAGCACGCTTGAACATATCCATTTTACATTTGCTGTTGAAGGTGTATCACGTGCTTTATTAGCACAATTAACGCGCCATAGACAATTATCATTCAGCGTACAATCGCAACGTTATAACAAGTTTAGTAGTGATAGTCGTAGTGGTGGGTTTGATTATGTGATTCCTGAATCGGTGTACAAAGAAAAAGTTCCAGGTGAATTTCAATTAATGATGACTGAAATACAAAAAATGTATGACAAGCTAATCAATTTTGGCATCCCACAAGAAGATGCGAGAGCAGTATTGCCGAATGCAGCGACTTGCAATTTAGTAGTATCAGGCAACTTACGAGCATGGTTGGAATTTTACAGTAAGCGTAAAAAAGGAAATGGCGCGCAGGCTGAAATTGCAGAATTTGCAGAGTGTATTAAAAACGCAATAATCGAAGTGGAATCGTGGACAAGTGATTATTTTGAATCGTAAACCATGACAAATAAAAGGGGATAATATCATGCAAAAAGAAAAGAGGTTGAAACGTTTAGCGATTTTAAAAAAAGTCGATGAATTACTCACTAAATGCGATTGTGTAAATAGTAATCTTGATTGTAAAAATTGCATTAGGTTAAGCAGATTAGGTAATCAACTATTGAAATTATCGACAGCTAAAAAACCGAAAAATGGTATACCTATCAATTTTGATAGATTAATAACTATTGAAAAGTACAATCAATATAAAAGCAAAGGCTTAACGGATGGGAAAATTGCATTAAAGTTAGGTGTTTCCAAAAGCGCATTTTTAGGGTGGAAACGGTCAAAGGGGATTGCCAAACAGTATCGTAAAAGTAAGGTGGTAAGGTAACGTGAGCAAGTTATCAACAGTACAAAATAAAGCCATAGAAGAGTATTGGCTCAATATTGACCAATATCGCAAAGACTTAAAATATCGTGAATGGGAGCTTCTTGAAAATAAAAAACAAGATGAAAATATTGGTGGTGGTAGGTCAAATAGAATCAGTGATACAACTGCTAATAAAGTCATGATTCTTACAAACGATGAGCGTTATCAACACTTGAAAAAGATTATTCAAGCTGTGGAAGGCACATATGAAAGTTTAGATGATGACCAAAAAACAATAGTTCAGATGCGTTATTGGGACAAGGATAACAACTGTTATGAATGGTCACATGTAGCAGATGATTTATATATGAGCGTGCAGCGTGTACTACGCAAACGTAATGCTTTAATTGATGAAACAGCTAAAAGATTGGGGTGGGTGTGATGAACATAATACATGCAATAGAACAAATGCAAGCTATGCTACGAGATATTTCTCCTTTGCTATGGGAATATAAACAAGATTTAAAGAAGCAAGGTTTTACAGAACAACAAGCATTTGATTTAGTTAGAGACTATCAAAAGATAATGTTCACTCAAGACGATAACCAATAGCGTAATTGTGCCATATAGCGAATTACGCAAAAATCTGTAGTAAATTGATAACATCGAATAATTATCACAAAGTCGTGAGCGATTGCTTGCGGCTTTTTATTATGCATTCAAAAGGAGATATAAATGAGCGAAGCATCGAAAACAAGCGTTTCAACAGGTATCGGATTCGGTTCAGCATTGGCTATTGCTATTTCTTGGAGCATACACAAATCAATCTTTTGGGCATGTGTACATGGTTTCTTTAGTTGGTTCTATGTAATTTACTATGCATTAACTCGTTAACATTGAAAGGCGGTGAACACCATGATAATTTACGATTTAATCGATGATGAAACACGACAACTGTTAAATGCGAAAAAGCCTGTTGTTCATAGGAATCAACAAAATAACAGGAAAAATGTAAAGTATACCGAACACGAATTATTGGAATTGATGGGGTGTAATCGAGATAGGTATAAGAAAGTGAATGGGAAGGTGAAAAGGAAATGAAATTACCAGAAGGAATAACAACAGTTCCGTATATTGATAAACAAACAGGCGAGTTACGAGTACACGTTCAATACTCAAAAGAATATATCAATTCCGTTGTGCTTAGGATTCTTGATGAACGTATTGCACGTGCTGAAATGGCATTGCCTTTATGTAAACATACCAAGCGCAAACATCGTTTGAATAAGTTACTAATTGCATTAAAAGAAGCAAGAAAACGATACAACAATGAATTGATTGAGCTTGAAGGTGATACTTAATGCAATACAAAACAAAGCAAGAACAAATTTCATTTTATAAATCATCTGTATGGCAATCATTACGCCTTGAAGCACTCGAACGTGACAACTATGAATGTGTATGGTGCGCTGAGGAAGGTAAAGTGACGACACAATATGATGAAGTATTAGAAATTGACCATATCCATGAGATTGAACATCATCCAAAACTTGCACTCGAATTAGACAATCTACGCACATTATGCAAACCATGTCATAACAAGCGGCACAACAGGTTCGACGGCAAAGAAAAGCGTTGGAACGATGAAATGTGGTAAAGAAATGTTAAATATAAGCCCCCCGTCATTTACTTTTTTAGGAAAAAATTTAGCCCGGGACCGGAGAGGGGCTCGTTTGTCTAAAAATAAAGTCTAAAAATATCACATTTGGAGGGAGGAGGGTATATGTGGAAAAAGGTATTAAGAAAATCGAAAAAGATTTATTAGCACGTCACGCTGATGACCCTATAAAATTATCAAAAGTCCATCGCTATATAAGGTTTTTAAAGATTGATTTAAGTTGTGATACCGATATTGATAAAGATGGAACGACTATAAAAATAGAAAACGGTACGCAGAACTTTTTAAAACAGCATCCAGCGATTGCGACAAAGTTGTCAATATCCAAAGAGATTGAAAAGTTAGAAGATGCACTCGGAATAAAAATTGAAAGTGAGCCTGCTGCCACTGCCCCCTCAACTGTGGAGGACAAAGGTAGGACGAGCTTAATTTGATTAGTCATAAGTACATCGAGAAATATATTAAGCTATGGCGTGACGGCAAAATAATTTTAAATAAAAGGCGTATTAAATTAATTGAGTTGATAGAGCGTGAAATACTTATTGCAGATGATATGTATTTTGATAATGAACAAATCGAAAACTATATTACATTTACAGAAAAGTATTACTTCCCACTCACGTTGACACAAAAATTTAAGACGTGTTTTATTTTTTTATATTACAATGACGGCTCTTTGGTGTTTGATGAACACTTAGACTATGAGGGGCGTGGTGGCGGTAAAACGGGGCGTATATCTACGCTAGCAAATTATTTTATTAGCGAATTACATGGCATAGATAATTACAACGTATCAGTTGTTGCGAACTCTGAAAAGCAAGCGAAAATGTCGTTTACAGAAGTGTATAACACTATTGATAAAGACGACACGCTAAAAGAGCATTTTGTTAATAAAAAAGCGCTGATTGAATCACGTAGCACCAAATCAGTATTTCAATATCATACTTCTAACGCTTCAACTAAAGATGGCTTGCGTGATGGTTGTGTAATTTTCGAAGAAATTCACCAATATGAAAACTCATCTACTGTAAACGTATTTACTTCTGGACTTGGTAAAGTGCCAAATCCACGAATATTTTATGTTGGTTCTGATGGGTATGTAAGGGAAGGATTTTCAGACAAATTAATTGAACGAGCAGATAATATTTTAGATGGCCATGTCAGCATACGTGATGATGGTCTTTTTGCGTTTATGTGTAATTTAGATGACGAAGCAGAAATGCATAATTCTGAAATGTGGCAAAAGGCAAACTCGCAATTCCACCCACCGTTAACAACATATGCAAAAACGTTGTTTAAAACGGTTATGAAGCAATATAACAAGTTAGAACATGACCCCGATGGCTACGAAGAATTTATTACAAAGCGTATGAATTTACCGAAAGTTGATTTAGAAAAATCGGTGACAAGTTGGGAGAAAATCAAGGCTACAGACCAAGCTTACAATTTCGATGAATTGAAAAAACGCGAATGTATTGGCTGTTTGGACTATGCGGCTGTTCGTGATTTTGTAGCAATGGGGTTATTATTTTTGAAGAATGATAGTTTCATTGTGCCGAAGGAATTAACTCATTCATATGTTTGTAGGCCATTTGCAGACAAGCATTATGCCTACAGCAAAAAGAAAGCTGAAAATAACAATAAGAAAGACCATCGAAAATTTGCGCCAATACGCGAATGGGAAAATGATGGTCTTTTATCTGTGCTTGATATTGAAACAATGGACCCGCATTTAGTTGTGAAATGGTTTATTGACAAGCGCGATGAAGGCTGGAACATTAAAAAAATCATCGGCGATAACTTCAAAATGGATATTCTCAAACCGTTGTTCGAAGCGGCTGACTTTGAAGTTGAAGTTATACGAAATCCTGATGCGGCAAGTGGATTGTTAGCACCAAGAATTGAAATTGCTTTTGAAAATGAGCAAGTAATATTTGGGGACAATCCACTAATGCGTTGGTACACAAATAACGTGCTTGTTAAGCGGCTGCCTAACGGAAATAAGGTATATCGCAAAAAAGAGGAAACAAAACGTAAAACAGATGGTTTTATGATGTTTTTATACGGCGTTTGGGGTTCGCGCGATTTAGAGGACACCGATGTGGACGGCGTACTTGACTTCTTGGATAGCATCACATTTTAGTAAAGGGGGTGAGGTATTGGGGTAATTTTAGATGCTATTTTTCGCAATAGAGAAATCGGAAAAGAAGCTGCTGAAATGTGGGATTTTGATATTTTCGGAATCGACATTGAACAACGAACTTACTTAAAAAAGACAGCTATTGAAACCTGTATCAATTTTATTGGCCGAACCATTTCTTTAGCTGAATTTCGTTTTACTAAAGATGGAAAAAAAGCCAAAAGTGATTGGGACTACTTACTTAATGTGCGTCCGAATACAGACCAATCGGCGGCGGATTTTTGGCAAGATTTTGTTTATAAATTATTGCACGAAAATGAAGTGCTTGTGATTTTGAGTGACAATAACGACTTGCTAATTGCCGATAGTTTTAATCGTGTGGAGTACGCTGTATATCCTGACATTTTTAAAAACGTTGTTGTAAAAGGATATGAGTTTAAAAAATCATTTGAAATGAGCGAAGTAATTCATATTTCGTATAATAATGAAAAATTCACACGCTTTTTAGATGGCATGTTTAAGGACTATACGGAATTGTTTAGCCGAATGATTGAAACGAATATGTATGCAAATCAAATTCGAGCACTCGCGGGTATGGATGCTAATACGAAATTAGATGAAGAAAATCAAGTGAAATTACAAAACTTCATCGACCGTATGTTTAATGCTTTCCGAAAAAAGGCGTTTGCTATCGTTCCACAAATTAAAGGTTTCAATTATGAGGAAATTACAAAAGGTGTAAAAAATGAAGGTCGCTCGGTTGAGGAATTAGGGAAGCTTAAAAAAGATTTAACAAGTCATGTAGCGAATATTTTAGGCATTCCGGCAACACTTATACATGGCGATATGGCGGAGTATGAAACGGCCGTAAAAGCTTATATCAAGTTTTGTATTGAGCCATTGATTAAAAAAATTAGGGATGAGCTTAACGCAAAATTAATCGACCGTGACGACTATATGAATGGTGAACGAATCAACATACACGGCGTGACTGAATTAAGTCCACTAGAACTTGCTACAGCGATTGACAAGCTTGTTGCTAGTATGGTTTATACACCGAACGAAGTACGTGTAATGTTAGGCGATGAGCCTTCCACAGATGAGAGATTAAACAAGCATTACTTTACAAAAAACTATCAAGAATTAGATTCCGTTGAAGGAGGTGAGAAAGAATAATGAAGTTCTTAACAAAAGAAGATTTTTTTAATTCATTTAAAAATCAAAATTACGTAGAACAATTAAAGCAAATTCCGCAAAAATTTAATGCTGTCCACAATGAAGAAACAAAAACATCAGAAATAACAATTTACGGTGTCATCGGCACGTCATGGTGGAATGATTCGTTTTCTGCTGCCGATATTGACGAAGCATTAAAAGCGGCGGGCGATAATGATATTATTATCAATTTGAATAGCCCGGGCGGTGATGCATTCGATGGTATTTCAATTTTCAACCGTTTAAAACGTCACAATGGAAAAATCACTATTCACGTTGATGGTTGGGCATGTTCAGCGGCTTCAATAATTGCAATGGCAGCAGATGAGTTAATCATGGAGCTTGGTTCAATGTTTATGATTCATGAGGCTTCTAACGTTATTTGGGGCACTAAAACAGACATGCGAAAAGAAGCTGATGTGCTCGAAGCATTGGAGGAGGGTATTATCAACATTTACATGACGAAAACAAATTTAAGTCGTGAAGATGTACGGGCTAAAGTTGATGCAGAAACATGGTTTAGTGCAAATAAAGCGGTAGAATATGGTTTTGCCGATAAAGCAAATGGCGTTGATTCCAATAACGAAAACAAACCACAAAATGCAGTATTAACTGTGGAGGACAAACGAGGAATCTTGAACGAATTACAAGGGATTTTAAAACCAAATAATCAAAATGAAGAGCCATCGGAGCCGCAACCACAAAAGGTTACAGCTAAACGAAAAGGGTTCTTTTTTTAATACTTAAAAACAGGAGGTCATTATAAATGACAATGAAATTAAAAGGACAAATGGATAACTTTAAGGCGAAGAAAAAAGCCTACACGGATTTATTAAATGATGAAAACGCAACAAATGAACAAGTGCAAAACGCTGTAGATGAAATGTTTACAGCGTTACAAAATGATTTAACTGAAAAAATTACAGCGGAAGCACGTAATGAATCAGCAGATACACAAATTTTAGTAGCACGTGGACAACATATTTTAACGTCCGAAGAAACAGCGTTTTATAATCAAGTTGTTGCTGACGGCGGATTTAATGACGAATCAGTTTTACCCGAATCAGTACAGGAACGTGTATTTGAAGGTTTAACAAAAGAGCGTCCGTTATTAGCTGCAATCGGGTTACAAGATTTAGGGGCAGCGACTAAATTTATTTATTCTGACCCTACTCTTGCGTACGCATGGAAAGAAATTTTCGGTGAAATCACAGGTCAAGTCAATGCTGCATTCCGTGACGAAAAAATTACTCAGTTGAAATTAACGGCATTCGGCGCTATTCCGAATGACATGTTGGAACTTGGTCCAGTTTGGGTTGACCGTTACATGACGACTTTATTAATCGAATCATTGGCAGCGGGCTTAGAATATGGCTTAGTCAATGGTCGTGGTCCAGTACAAAATGAGCCAGTCGGTTTGATGAAAGATGTAAACTCAACAACAGGTGCGGTTACTGATAAAACATCAAGCGGTACATTAACATTCGCGCCGTCAGAGCGTGGGGAAACGGTTGTCGCTGAATTATACGGCGTACTTAAAGAGTTATCGACAAACGAAAAAGGTGACTTCCGCAAAATTTTAAATAAAGTCGTAATGGTATTAAATCCAATTGATGCATTAGCTGTACAAGCGCGACACACGATTCAAAATGATTCGGGTGTGTTTGTTATGAATTTACCATACAACTTGACGGTTGTGGATTCAGAAGAAATTCCAGTGGGCAAAGTATTATTCTTTGTGCAAGGTGAATACGTAGCGGCTATCGCAGGTGGCTATAAACTTAAAAAGTTTGACCAAACATTAGCTATGGAAGATGCGACATTGTACACGATTAAACGTTTCGCTAACGGACGTCCGAAGGATAACAAAGCGGCATTAGTTTACGATTTAGACGTTCAATTCCCTGTACCGGAAGAAGATGACAATACAGGAACGCCAGAGCCTTAATATAGGGCTTTAGGCGTTTTTAATTTGAAAGGAGGTAATAGATAATGGCAGAGAAATATAAGGTCGTACAGCGCTTTAAAGAGGTGAAACACGGCGGACATATTTATGAAGTCAATGACTATTATCCTGTGGAAGGCAAACGAGCGACAAAGGCTAGAATTGCACAATTAACTACCACAAATAATAAAGAAAACGAGATTTTTATCGTTGCTGAAACGAGTGATGTAGATGGCGACAATTGATGAAATTATCCTAACCGAATTTAAAGAGCGTATGAAACTCGGTGATGATGAGGACGATAATTTAACACGCATCTTAAAAGCGTCCACAGAGGACTTACAAGCGGTTTGCGGTGATTATGATATAAACACTAGTGAACGTTTTAAAGAGCTTGTATTTGAGCGCTCACGCTATGTTTACAACGATGTACTAGAGCATTTCTCCGACAATTTTTTAACGCAAATTGTTAACCTATCAATCGAAAAGGCGATGGAGGAAAAAGAAGAATGAAACGTATTCCGAAGCCGATTGTTGAACAGCAGAAATTAAACAGTGGAGAAATGCGAAATAAAATCGAAATACAGGAGTTTGTCGAAACGGTCAATGAAAACGGCTATCCTGTGGAGGATTGGCAAACAAAATGTAAACTATGGGCGAAAATTAAAACGGTCAAAGGCTCGGAAGTTATTAAAGCGGCAGCGGAAGTAAATACAGAAACTTATCGCTTTATAGTGCGGCATGTAGACGGTTTGAATGCTAAACAACGCATTGTTTTTAAAGGGCGTATTTACGACATACAAGCCGTTTTAAATGACGATGAATTACACAATACATTAACTATTATTGCAGTTGTGAGAAAGCCGTAGGTGATGCTATGAGGGTTGACTTTACAGGCTTAGAAGAGCTACAGCGGACATTACAGCAAAGGTTAGACGTAGAGCAAATCGAAGAGCCGGTTTTAAATAAAGCGGCAGAACATTTGGCAGATGCATTAGAAGAAAATGTGTATAATTACGGCTTTAAAAAGCGTTCGGGTAAGTCGGAAAAATCAATAGTAATCGATAAAAAGATTGTGGATGGCTCACTCGCTGTAGGTTTAAGTAATCAAAATAATGATGCCTTTTACCTCTACTTCCACGAAACAGGCACATCTAAAATGCCAGCTCGTCCGTGGTTTCGTCCGACTTTCGAGAATGAAATGAATCGTATTATTGAAATTATGAAGCAAGAGCTACGAAGGAGGATGCACCTATGAGCATTAATAAAATCATACGTGACGCATTACTTCCTTTGGGTGTACCTGTCATGTATATGACCTATACAGGTACAGAACAAACATATATAACCTTCTTTCGTTATAACGAGCGAGGGGCAATACTAGCTGATGATTTTGAACAGGTCACAAGGCATAGCGTACAAGTTGATGTATGGGGCAAAGGTGACATTGAATCATTAGCAGAATCAGTTAAAAAAACTTTACAAGCGGTTGGCTTTAGACGAGTAGGCTTTTTCGAAGATTATGAAAAAGACACGAAAATCTATCATAAAGCCTATCGCTTTTATTATGACAAGGAGGCTATTTAATTATGGCAGGAGTATTAATCGGTTTATCAGATTTACACTATACAAAAATTATAAGCGGAGCGACTACACCCGAAACAGCATTTGCAGGTGAAATCAAAAAATTAGCAAAAGCAATTGAAGCGGGCATTACACCAAATACATCTAATGCCGTGTTATATGCAGATGATGGGGCGGCAGAATCAGCATCAGCCGAAGGAGAAACAGAAATTTCATTAACTGTAGATGCTATCGCAACAGCTATTTATGCAGACTTGTTAGGCAAAGAAACGAATGCAGATGGTGTTGTAATGGATTCAACAGGTGATGTTGCGCCAAATGTTGCACTCGCATTTCGTGCACTAAAATCGAACGGAAAATACCGTTATTTTTGGTACTACAAAGGCACGTTCCAACTTCCAGAGGAAAGCTATCAAACTAAAGGTGAATCTATCGAATACAACACACCATCAATCAATGGTGTATTTGTACATTCGGATATTGTTAAAAACGCACAGGGTAATGGTATCAAGCGTATGTTTGTGGACGAGGACGACCAGGGCGTAAATGCTGATGTTATCGCAAATTGGTTTAATGCGGTTTATACAGGCGTTACGGAGGAAGAGGAAACACCAGAACCTTAAAAATGATTGAGAGGGTGATTTATTCACTCTCTTTTTTGTTTGCATTTTATGAGAAAAGGAGCGTTTTAAATGACTAGTAAAGCAGAAGTTATGAAGGATAAAGGCGTAAAGATTACATTAGGTGGCAAGGAATTTGAAGCGAAATTTGACTTAAATGCATTATGTGATTTACAAGAAAAATTTGGTGGTTTTGATGAAGCATTTGAAAACATAGATAAAGACTTTTCTAAAATTCGTATGTTATTGCATCTCGCATTAGCGAATGGAGAAAATGAAAAAATGACCGAACGTGAAATTGGTGCATTAATTGATATTCGCAATTTAGATACAATAACAAATGCTTTAGAAGAGGCGTTTAACGGAGCTATGCCCTCCACAGAAGAAGAGGGAAAGTAAACGATCCGCAAGGCGATAAACAGTTGCCAGCGGATTTTTTTATATACATCGGAACCGTACATTTACGCATGGATGAACAAACAGTGTGGAGGGCAACACCACGCAAGCTATTAGCGCTTTGGGATAGACATTGCATTTTCAAAGGTTGGAAAAAAGAAAAAAAGCAAGCTAGCAAAGTGTTCATTGACCAAATCCAGTTGTAGAAAGATGGTGAAATAATAATGACAACAGGTGATGTAGGTAATTTAAGAGTTAAATTGTCACTAGATAATGCACAATTTGAACGCTCTGTGGCTAGTATGAATAGGACTTTGCAAGCAATAGGACAAGAAATACGCGGATTACAAAATCGTGGTCGTGAATGGGGTTCTAGCATTGACGGATTGCGTCAAAAGCAAGAAGCATACAGCAGATTGCTTGAAGGACAGCAAACTAAAGTAAGACGGTTAGCAGATGAGTATGAAAAGGCAAAACAACGTTATGGAGAAAATTCCGCAGAGGCTGAAAGGTTAGCTGTACAACTTAATAGAGCTTCTGCCGAAATGGACCGTACACAGCGAGAATTAAATGAAACGACAGCCGAACTAGAACGCCAAGAACGCGAATTAGCACAATCACAAACGGCATGGGCGCGTTTTGGAGAAGCGGCACAACGAGCTGGAGCTAAGCTAAAAGCAGTTGGCGATAGTATGAAGAATATCGGAAGAAATATGTCTATGTATGTGACCGCACCGATTACGGCGCTTGGAGCAGGAGCTTTTAAAGCGGCTACAGACTTTGAATCAGCTTTCGCAGGAGTAAGAAAAACAGTTGATACAACAGAAGAGGGTTTTGCAAAGTTAGAAAAAGGCATACGTGACATGGCTAAAGAGTTGCCAGCAAGTGCTAGTGATATTGCAGCGGTTGCTGAAAGTGCCGGACAGCTCGGAATTGCGGAAGATAAAATTCTTTCTTTCTCTCGAACAATTATTGATTTAGGTGAATCAACAAATATGACACGTGAGCAAGCTGCTACAGAGTTTGCGAGATTTGCTAACATCGTAGGAATGTCACAGGACAATTTCGACCGTCTAGGATCATCAATCGTTGGTCTTGGTAATACAATGGCGACAACCGAATCAGAAATTATGAGTATGGGTATGAGGCTTGCCGCCCAGGGTAAACAAGTCGGCATGACAGAAGCTGAAATTATGGCTTTAGCGGGTACTATGTCCAGTTTAGGTATACAGGCTGAAATGGGTGGTACAGCAATGACCACTATTCTTAAAAAGATTCAAACTGCCGTATTAGATGGAGGAGCAGGATTACGAGACTTTGCGGAAGTATCTCAGATGTCGGCAGAAGAATTTAAAAAGCTTTATAACACAAGTGCTATATCAGCATTAGATGCATTTTCAAAAGGTTTATCTACAATTTCTAGTCGCGGGGAAAATGTATCGGCAGTGTTGAAAGACATCGGAATAAAAGGCATTTATGAATCGGATGTAATGATGCGTCTTTCGGGTGCTTCTGAATTATTAGCTGGTGCTATAGATACATCATCAACAGCGTGGGAAGAAAACACAGCTCTTGCGAATGAGGCAGAACAACGCTATGCAACTACAGCTTCACAATTAGCGATGCTTAAAAATAAAGTTGTTGAAATAGCTATTTCGCTTGGTCAAACGTTGATACCTATGATTATGTCTGTAGTCGATAAAATCACGCCAATGATTGAAAAATTCACGTCAATGGAAGATTCGACTAAAAAAATGATTATTGTTATTGGCGGTATTGCAGCGGCAATCGGTCCTGTGCTTGTAGTTCTTGGTACGTTAGTTTCTAGTATTGGTTCAATCGTTTCTGTAGTTGGTGCAGCTTCCGCAGCTTTGGCAAGCATTGGTGGCATTACAGGGGCATTAGGCGTAGCATTTACGGCTTTAACAGGTCCTATTGGTATCGCAGTAGCGGCGATTGCAGGAATTGGAGTAGGGACAGCATTAGTTGTCAAAGAAATGAAAAAATCCTCTATCGAAATGGAAGATTGGTCGAAAGGTGTATCAGAAGCAACAGCCGAAGTTGTAAGCAGCTTTGTAAAAATTTCTGATGATGTAGGGCAGTCGTTAAGCCAGTTACATTTGACTTCTACAACAATCACTTCTGACATTGCTAATGAAATGACAGGTAAATTTGACAGCATGTATTCTCAAATTGTGGAGGGCGCAAACACCAAACATAACGAACAAATGGATAGTTTACGTAATTACTTTTTAAATTCGAGCGCTTTGACGGATGAGGAAGAAAAGAAGATTTTAGAAAAGCAACAACAATCGCACGAAAATGAAATGGCGATTTTAGAATCTAAAAATCAAATAGTTACTGACATCATGAAAAAAGCAGCAGAAGAAAAGCGAGAATTGACAGACCATGAACGTCAAGTCATTGATAATATTAATCTTCAAATGAAAGAAGATGCTGTTCGGGTTTTGTCTGAAAGTGAGGCAGAACAGAAAGTCATACTCGAAAAGATGCGTGCTAATGCTGACGAATTGACAGCGCAACAAGCAGCCGAAGTCGTTAAAAATGCAGTTAAGCAAAAAGAAGAGGTAGTTGCAGAAGCCGAACAAACTTATGAAGAAGCAATAAAAAATATCACAAAAATGCGCGATGAAACAGGAGTTATTTCAGCAGAGCAAGCAGAACGCATGATTGCCGAAGCGCAAAAATCACGAGATACAACTATCAAGTATGCCGAAGAAATGCATGACGAAATTGTCGCTAAAGCACAAGAACAAGCCAAAGAGCACGTAGAACAAGTAGATTGGGAAACAGGCGAAATTTTATCTAAGTGGGGGATGTTCAAAAAGAATGTTTCTAAGAAGTGGAATGAAATTAAAACAGATGCTTCTAAGAAATGGGAAGAAATCAAATCCGATACTATAAGAATTTGGGATGAAATTAAAGCGTGGCCAGGCAAGAAAATCGATGAAATGAAATCATCGGTTGAAAAGAAAATGACTGAGGTTAAAACAAAAATTGAAAGCAAATGGGATGAAGCACAATCATTTTTATCTAATATCAGTCTAATTCAAATAGGTAAAGATATTGTAAATGGACTTATTGAAGGTATTGGTCAGATGTTCGGTAATGTTAAAAAGAAAGTTGAAAGCTTAGCAGGATTAATTCCTGAATGGGCTAAAGATATCTTAGGTATTCAGTCACCATCCACTGAAATGATAGAAGTAGGAAAGTGGACTGGAGAAGGGATTGCTGTTGGTGTAGAAGGAACAAAAAAGCGAAATGAAAAAGCTATCAAAGATGTAACGGCAGTAATGACTAATGCGGCTAAAGCCAATGCGGCAGAAGTTGCAAAAATTGCTGATAAAGCGGAAGCCGACCGTACAAAAATACAACAGTCATATGCTAAAAAACGTAGCAATATGAAAAAAGCAAATGGCAAAAAAATTGCTGAACTTGAAAAAGAAATGCATGGAAAGCTTACGGAAATCAACAATAAAGCATGGGCTAGTATGGTTGAAAAAGAAAAAGAACTCAACAAACAAAAGCTTGAAGCAGTCAAGAAGTTTGTGGACGACAAAAAGAAAGCCAACGAGTTGAGCTTGATTGATGAAGCGCAATATTGGCGTGCGGCATATCAACAATTTAAAACTGGCTCGGCTGAAAATGTTGAGTTACGTAAGCAATATCAAGATAATGTAAAACGTATCAATGACGCTATCACAAGTGTAAATAATGATTTCTTAAGTCGTTCTCAAAAAATCAATGATGATTTAATACAAAATGAACAGCGGTTAAATAAGGAGTATAGCGATGCTGTGGAAAGCCGTTATCAAAATATCGTTAAGTCATTTGGTCTTTTCGACGAAGTAAAACAGCGTGAAGCTGTAACGTCTGAAATGCTATCTAAAAATTTAAATGACCAAGTACAAGCATTACGAGATTGGACAAATCAACTCAATCAACTAGAGCGCCGTAAAGTATCAAAAACGCTTCTTGACGAATTGAAGGCTATGGGTCCATCAGCAATTGAAGAATTAAAAGCTTTAAATTCCATGACGGATAGCGAATTAAAGTCATATCAAAATAATTATCAAGAAAAATCAAAAATGGCTCGCGAACAAGCTATTAAAGAGATGGAACCAATGAAGCAACAAACGCAACAGCAAATTAGTGAAATGCGTAATGCTGCTAATAAAGAGCTTGAAACACTTAATACTGAGTGGCAAGATGCTATTAAGAAAGTCGTTGGAGGTACTGACGAGGAATTAAGGACATTGCACCAAGTCGGTAAGAATGCAGGACAAGGCTTATTAGATGGCTTGAAATCAATGGACAGCTCTTTGCAGAAACAAGCAGAAACTATGGCAAAGACTATTAAAAACACTATTCAAAAGTCACTTGATATTCATTCGCCATCAAGATGGATGCGCGATTTCGTAGTTGGCAACCTAGCGAAAGGTTTTGAGATTGGTGTTAATGATAAGTTGCGTAATGTAATGACTGCTGGGCAAAAATTAGCTACTGCTATTACAAGTCCTGTAGAGGTCGCTACAATGCCTACAGGTGGCAATTTTAACAGTTTATATGGCAGTACATTAAATAATATTGCAAGTGCTTTAAACGCTCAATCTAATGTTAATATGCCTTCCACAATTGTTGTTCAATCGGTATTAGATGGACGTGTAGTAGCAGAGGTTGTAACGCCATTTGTATCTAATAATCAATACAGCGGGGCAAATGTCCGAGCAATGACAAAAGGGGTGAAGATGTGATAATTGAATTTTTAAATGGTCAACAAATTGATTTGGAAAAGCAATATAACTGCAAATTATTAAAGCCATTTGTACCGTCAGTATCACGCTCACCGTCTTTTCAATCTGTGGACGGCAGAGCGCCGATATTGACAAGTATTGATAAAAAAGAACGCTCATTACGTGCTGATTTTATGATTAAAACGTATGATGTAATTGATTTTTACATGCTGCGCGATGAATTAAACGAACTGTTTTTTAGACACGAAAAATTTTATATTATCAACAAAAAATTACCATTTAAAAAATGGCTTGTAACAATGGCAGATAATATTGATATTGTTGGCGAGTATGCACGATTAAATAAGTTTTCTATTAATTTTATATGCGTTAATGAGTATGCGGAAAGTATAGGTACATCATTAGCCCTCCACAGTAATAAAGAATGGGACGTTGATTTATGGGGCTGGGGCATGGGCTTAGATTGGGATAAAGATTATAAGTATATCCATAGTGCTAATAATTTTATTATCAACAATATAGGTAACGTACCAATCGACCCAAGAGTGCATATGCTCGAAATTACTATTAAGGCAACGGCGGCATCTTATTTGCAAATAAAAAACAATACAACAGGTGATGTATACCGATACAATGGCGCATTGACAGCGAGTGACACACTCGTGATAAACGGTATACGTACACTTAAAAATGGTGTATCAGTATTTAAGGACACAAATAAAAGACTAATCACTTTATCGACGGGTGAAAACAATATAACTGTGGAGGGCGGTACTTTAACGAGTATCGCTTTTGATTTTAAGTTTTTATACATGTAAGGAGGGAGTTGCGAATATGACTTTATATAATACTCAATCGCCGATAACAAGGGAAGAACGTAACAATATCAATGCGACATGGCAGGATATTTTAAATCGTTTCAGCGATTTACAACGGCAAATAAATATCCTAGCAGGCGACAATGATGTAGATGAGTTAATACAGCGTATCACTGATACGGTAAATAATGCAGATGCAACATTAACAGATTTACAAGCGGCATTAAATGACGCAACACAATTAATTGACGATATGGTTGCCGCTACTACTTCCGCCACCGATGCGGCAAATGCGGCTAATCAAGCGACAGCAGACGCTACGCAATTAATCAGTGATATGACAGCATTGCAAGGTGATTTAGAGCAATTACAAACGTCACTAGAGCAAAGCATTACAGATGCAACACAAGCAACCACAGGAGCAATTACCGCTACTACAAATGCTAATCAAGCAGCACAAGACGCCCAGCAAGCCACAACAGATGCAACAGATGCAGCTAATCGTGCTAATGACGCAGCATATGCAATCGAGGGTTGGGGACAAGTCGTACCTTACCAAAATGGCACAACATACAGTCGCAATAACCCTGTAACGTATCAAGGTAGTACGTATCAATCTTTAATTGATGATAATGATAGTTTGCCAACTGACAACACAAAGTGGATTGTGATAGCACGCAAGGGGTTAGACGGACAAGGAGCTGTGCAAACAGTTAATGAGCAATTGCCTAACGAGGATGGCAACGTTGATGTGGGTATTGCCCATATTAATGGGCTACAAGTAGCGCTTGACGGTAAGGCAAATGATGCAGATTTGACATCGCTGGAGGATGTAGTTACTACACATTTGGACAAAATGATGCAGTTAAGTCCATCCGTTTTAAAGATTCCTTTAGTTGCT
>NZ_PYWN01000264.1 GCF_003049505.1 Metasolibacillus meyeri | reverse complement strand
GAAAAATTTAAAAATTGATAATGTAAGATACAATCAATTATTTTCTACAAATGAGGAATTTAAAAAAAATGAATTAAAAAAAATTAATGATTTTTTAAAAGAAAATAGGAATATTTTTGAAAAAGTTGACTACTTTTTTAGAGGTATTTTAAGCAATAATTTTATTGACTCTTACATTGAGAAAAGATTTGAAAATTTATACAATAGGTTAAGGATATTTTTGCACAAATCTCAGAATGGTTTACCTGTGAGTGAAATAGAGAAATTCAATCGATGGTTGTCTGATTATGACCAACTCATGCGTATTTTAGAAGGTAATTTTATTAATTCACCAGAATTATATCATAGAGAGAATGTAATGAATAGTATAAAGGAATTAACATATCTAGTTTCTCATTTACAGAAGCAATATAGAATTTTTATGTTAATTAACGATAATAATGAATTAATTTTAAGTATAAAAAAAATTTTAGAAAGGCTATCTGTTAAATCAGCACTTTATATCGCCACTGATAATATAGACATTATTAAGTTAAATCAAATAGTGGAAGAGGAAATAAATAATATAGACATTGCATTGAAAGGGATTTTTTGGGAAGAACGTTTTGGCGAAATCCAAAGTGAAAATTATACTAAGCTTTTGGAAAGAAGGAGATTATTATTAAATAAGGTTGAACAATTTAATGAGGTAATGAAAAAGTATACAGATATAAAAATTAAAATTGAAAATTGCAAGGAAATAATATTCTTTAAAAAATCTGAGAAGATGTCGTTTGACAAATTATCTTCTGGAGAAAGAAGGCTTTCGTATTTATTTTTAAATATAATTTTTAATGATGTCGATATTTATTTAATTGATGAACCAGAGCTCTCTCTTTCATTAAATTTTCAAAATAAAATAATTACTGATTTGCATATTTTAACAAAAAATAAAGTTCTATTTATTGCTACACATGCTCCATATATTTATGAGGATTTTATTGCTATTGAGGGAAATATATCGAAAGAAGTGTAATCATAAATGAAATATGACAAAGAAAAATACAATCAAGGAATGAAAAAGTTAGTTACTCAACCCATAATTTATGTCGAAGGCTCCTCTAATAAAATTTTCTACCAGCAGATAGAAGAGTTAAATGATAAATTCATTGACAATGGAGGGAATTGTAATAATATAAGGAGGAAAGTTAAATCTGATAGTAATTATTACGGAATAGTAGATCGAGACTATCATGATATTAGCGAAGAGAGAATATTTGTTATATGTTTTTACAGTCTAGAGAATGCAGCACTTATTTATATTGATAAAATGGAATATTTAAGGAGTGTTATTAAAAAGTGTATTTATAAAAATACATTAAATAATGCAAAATTTCATAAACTCAAATTAAGTATAAATAGGGGGAGGAATAAGAGAGTTCGGAATTTTGACCTAATTATAACCGAAAGCAAACATCAT
>NZ_PYWN01000263.1 GCF_003049505.1 Metasolibacillus meyeri | reverse complement strand
ATCAGCCAATTTTTCAAGTGTACAGGCAGCGGAAAGTTTAGTACCTGAAGTCTCTGTCACATCCGATACATTTTGGTATTCAACTGATGTTCAATCAACTAGTAAGTCTATGTGGGTAAGTGTAGCTCATAATGGAAAAATTTATTCGGGATATATTTACAATCGTGGTTATTCTGTAGGAAAACCAGGGCATTATTTATTCTCAGGTACTCTTAGAGTAGGTCCTTATGCACCAACTACAATTGTTGAGCCAGAAGAATTGTAAATTGAGAATTTAAATTTTCCAGCAATGTTTCCTGCGTGAAAGTGAAACGTCAGCGACAATAACTTCTGTACCGAAAGCGTAGCGACAGGTACAATGTGTATTGCACGAAAATAAAGCAACGGAAATTTCTCGTATTTATGAGTGATGAACTGAACGCTATTAAAGTAATGGAATGAATATTTTAAAACCCTCTTTGAATAGGTTAGACGGTGAAATTTCTAGCACCCTATTCAAAGAGGGACTTATCTACATAGTGGACTACTTAATATTCTAAAAGGCTGGGAGGGAGACGAATGAAAGAAGTGGTCCATCTGCTGATGAAAAGATTGCTCAAAAATAAATATATTTTATTATTACCAC
>NZ_PYWN01000262.1 GCF_003049505.1 Metasolibacillus meyeri | reverse complement strand
CGCCTGCCTTGCACGCAGGAGGTCAGCGGTTCGATCCCGCTAGGCTCCACCAACCATAAGTAAAGATCCTGGCGGCGTAGCTCAGCTGGCTAGAGCGTACGGTTCATACCCGTAAGGTCGGGGGTTCGATCCCCTCTGCCGCCATCTTAAAGGACCTTTAGCTCAGTTGGTTAGAGCAGACGGCTCATAACCGTCCGGTCACAGGTTCGAGTCCTGTAAGGTCCACCATTTCGCAAGATTTATATAACGGAGGAATACCCAAGTCCGGCTGAAGGGATCGGTCTTGAAAACCGACAGGCG
>NZ_PYWN01000261.1 GCF_003049505.1 Metasolibacillus meyeri | reverse complement strand
CGCGACCCCCACCTTGGCAAGGTGGTGTTCTACCACTGAACTACTTCCGCAAATATTAAAGTGAAAATAAAGAAAAAAATCCCCAATTTATAATAAATTGGAGGCGGCAACCGGATTTGAACCGGTGATAAAGGTGTTGCAGACCTGTGCCTTACCACTTGGCTATGCCGCCTTAAAATGGAGCGGAAGACGAGGTTCGAACTCGCGACCCCCACCTTGGCAAGGTGGTGTT
>NZ_PYWN01000260.1 GCF_003049505.1 Metasolibacillus meyeri | reverse complement strand
AAGTGAACCTTCAATCAGTGGGGGTTTTCCTCATCCCCCACTGATTGGTAGTTTTACCAATCGGGTTTTTACAGCCTGTTAATACGGGATAAATCGGCTGCTCCTTTTAAAAATCTAACTTACTTATGATAAGGTTTTATTAAAATGAAAAAAAGATGAGATTTGAATGTGTTATAATGGTCTGGTCTGAAGGTTGTTATTTCCAAATCCGATGGTGCTAGTAGAATCACGGACATCTAACCTGAAATAGTTTGAATTTTAGTGGGTGATCATTTGAAAATTTCAATACAAGAAATAAGTAGAGAACTGGAAGAAGAAATCCTTATTAGGTGTCATGAGGTAGATGAAGAAATACATGAAATCGTAAGTAAACTAAAAACTGAAACCTTCATAATACTGGGGTATCAAAATGATAAAGTTTATCGTATTAATCTTAGAGATATTTATTATTTTGAGGCAGTTGATGGAAAGGTTTTTCTTTACTGCAAGGACAACGTTTTTGAGGTAAAACATAAGCTTTATGAGTTAGAGGAAATATGCAAAGAAAA
Source organism: Metasolibacillus meyeri (assembly GCF_003049505.1). GTDB lineage: Bacteria > Bacillota > Bacilli > Bacillales_A > Planococcaceae > Metasolibacillus > Metasolibacillus meyeri. The sequence continues at coordinate 2,337 of NZ_PYWN01000260.1, read as the reverse complement.
GGACTGTTTTCGTGCCACGAAATCAACCATTCTAAACATAGCTAAAATTTCGTCCGTTCACCCTTCCTTTAGTGGCCGATTCGAGGCAATACTTGATAATGGGGAACGTGCTGTTATATCAAGGCAGTATGTGCCTGTCCTAAAAAAATTGCTTGGATTGTAAAAGGTGGGATACATATATGAAACTTTCCGAATTTGTAAAAAACATCATTAGGGATTTCTTGATTATCTTCGCATCTATAATTATTATTATTACTATTTTAAGACAAATATATTATCCCGACATGGCCTTTGATTTAAAGTCAATTTATATCATTATTGCATTTTCATTCTTAAGTGCACTAACGGGATTTATTTTATATTCTTCTAATGAAATAAGTGAGAAGAAAATGCGGATAAAAATTGCTATTCATTTTTTCACTTTGGAGATTCTCTTGATTACCCTTGGCAGCATTTTTGATATTGTGAAAAGTGGATCAGATGTAATTATTCTTGCACTGCAAATTGCTGTTATCTATATTATAGTTCGTCTGTTGTCATGGAAAAATGATATAAAAGACGCCCAAAAAATTAACGAAAAACTAAAAGCATTTAAGAAAAATGATAATGAGTAGTCAGAATATCATTATGCCATTTTTTCTGCAACAGATTATTTTACGGTAAACTTTATAGTTTACCGCTTTTTTTGCATCTTATTTGCCTGTAGAAGCAACTTACCGTTTTTCTATATACTTCTTTTCGGCTACTTATTATGATGAGTTAATAAAAATCGATTGGAAAAAAGGAGTAATAAAAATGGGAACTTTATTATTAATTATCACTTTGATTTTCGAAATTGTTTCTGCAGTTTACTGTATGGTAACAAAGCAAAACCATAGAAAAATAAAGAATTATATTAGGATTGCTGCATTTATTGCATTTGTAGTACTCGTACTTTCCTCTGTGATTGTGTGGAGTTTATGCTGGGTAATGTTTGGTATAATGCTTCTCCTATTAGCGGTAAAGGCGACAGTTTCTCTTATCCGTAACAAGGAAAACAAAAAATATAAAACTTCTAAAATTGTGTGGAAATCCATTGTAATGGTCGTTGTAACAGTATTTGCACTTGCACCTGCGATTGTTTTTCCGCAGCATAAAACACCAAAAGTAACTGGTGAATATAAAGTTGCAACCGCTACTTACACATATACGGATAAAAATCGTATGGAAGAATTTACGGATAAGGAGCAGCACAGATTTGTGAATGTAGAGTTTTGGTATCCGAAAAACGGCAATGGTACCTACCCACTTTTGGTGTTCTCACATGGGGCATATGGCATAAAGGATAGCAATAGCTCTACCTATACTGAACTTGCAAGCCACGGTTATGTAGTCGTTTCCATCGATCACCCTTATCATTCCTTCTTTACTCGTTCAGAGGATGGAACAGTAACTATGATTAATTCAGATTTTAGCCATGAAGTCAAAAATATGAATAAAGGCGCTTACTCGAATGAGGAACTGTACAATATCATTCAAAAATGGATGAAACTGCGAACAGACGATATGAATTTTGTCATTGATACAATACTTGAAAAATCTAAAAATCACAATAATTCTCTTTATCAACATATCAATACAGAGAAAATTGGTGTGTTCGGTCACTCAATGGGTGGTGCCGCAAGTGTATGGCTAAGCAGAGAGCGCAATGATATAAGTGCAGTAGTAAATATCGATGCCCCTTTCTATAGTGAACTTGTTTATAACAAAACAGATGATAATTTTGTGGCAAGCAACAAAACCTACACAACCCCACTTTTTAATATTTATTCGGACGATGTTTGGAGACAACTAGATAGTACGCCCATTTATGTAGCGAACAAACTCAACAATAAACAATTCGAAGGAGCATATACTACTCATTTTAAAGGGGCAAAACATTTAAGCTTGACCGATTTACAGCTTTTCTCTCCGATAATTGCAAATACGCTACACGGTGGAAAAGCCAACATCGATCCATATTACTGTATTGAAATGGAAAATGAATTAATTCTTAAATTTTTTGACTATGAATTAAAAGGCATTGGTCATTTCAATCCTAAGAAGACATATTGATTTTGTATCTAAATAGACATAGGTTTGTACAAAACCTTTGCCATAACTGGCTACACAAAGGGGGTGTCTAAAAAGGTAGCACCTTTTTAGACACCCGCCTATTTTGAGCTTAATTAAGCGAATCGGTTGTCTTGTGGGCGAAAATAATTGTCTTACGGGCGAATCGTTACTTTTGACCTGTAAATTTCGAAAACATTCGCTTCATCGCCTTTTCTTTCAATGAATAAATCAGCTGGATTTTTC
>NZ_PYWN01000259.1 GCF_003049505.1 Metasolibacillus meyeri | reverse complement strand
AAGTGTTTAGCTTGTGTTCCTTTATCACCAATCAGTGGGGGATGAGGAAAACCCTCATTGATTGAAGGTTCACTTTATAAGTGATGAAATGAACATTTTAAAACCCTCTTTGAATGGGCTATACGGTGAAATTTCTAGCACCCTATTCAAAGAGGGACTTATCTACATAGTAGGCTATCTAATATTCTAAGAGGTTAGGAGGGAGACGAATGAAAGAAGTTATCCATCTGCTGATGAAAAGATTGCTCAAAAATAAATATATTTTATTATTACCAC
>NZ_PYWN01000002.1 GCF_003049505.1 Metasolibacillus meyeri | reverse complement strand
CTAATATAATCAATATATTCCCTAGTAAGATGTCATCGTTCTTATCTAAAAATATTTTATAGTCTTTGTGTATTTTTTTTAAACTTAATTTATCATTGTAAGTTAGATTAATAAATTGTTGTAACAAATCATCTTTTTTTCTGTAATGATAATCATGCGTTATAAAAAAAAATTCTTCAAAAGTTACATCTAGCTGATTAAGTATAAACTCCATATTTCTTAAACTGATATCAGATAAACCATTCTCGAATTTTGAAAATCCCCCTTGAGTTAAATGGTTTTTAATAACATATTTTTGAGTATATCCCTTTCCGTTACGAATATCTTTTACAACTAATCCGTAGTTCTTCATATAAAATTATCACCTCATAAAATATTATAATAGGAATATTTTAATATAAAATATTACAATATTGCTATTATACTGTTAGTTGTGTTTTGCAACGAAAAAATACATAGTATTGCAACTGCAATTACACAATGTTGCAACTTGACATGGAGCCTCTACGAGCATGAATTCAAAGCCATGAAGCCAGCTATATCAAGGGCTGGCTTTGCCAAATGGAGGCTATCATACTCGCCTCTCCATGTAAAGCAGCAACGCCAAGTCATGCTGCAATACTCTGCACTTTCATTTTGCAAAACACATTAGTTTTATAGTTTTAGGAGGTGATGGGAATGCTAGATGTATTGATATCAATTTTAGAAGTGTGGTTTATTGGGACGGGAGGTCAATAAGATATTCAAATCATATTTTTAAAAGCAAATTAGTATATAAAAAATAGTCTATCATCAAAGGTAAAAAAATATAAATCGGAGGTCACTAATATGAAAAGAAAATCTATTTTTATTGCTGTAATACTACTTATATCTGTTTCATTTTTTAATTTTAATAAAGCTTCAGCAGCTCCTTTAATGTCATGGCCAACAGAATCGCAAAGAATTACTTCAGATTATGGTATGCGTACTATTAATGGTGTAACAGCGTTTCATTATGGAATAGATATTGGAGGAAAAACTGCAGGTGTCTCTGGAGATAAAGTTATGGCAGCGCAAAGTGGAGTTGTGCAAAGTGCATACTATCACTCGTCAGTTGGGGGATACGGCTGGGTAATTTTTATTAACCATACAGGAAGTTATCGTATTTCTTCTTCAGATGTGCAAACAAGATATGCACATTTAAAATCTAATATAGCAGTTTCTCCTGGTCAAATTGTAAGTAGAGGTACTAAAATTGGTGAAATGGGGAATTCAGGGAATCCGGGAGCTAATGGTTCGTATGGTGTCCATCTTCATTTTGAAACTAGATATTGTTCAACTTCGACTTGCAGTTCAAGCAGTGCAACAAACCCTTTGTCATTTTTAAATGATTATGGTGGTGGTCCTCAACCATTATTTTATAATATTATAAATTTTGAGGATACATCTAGTAATTTGGATGTAGAAGGAGAAAATTGGTTCACTTATAATGAAATTAAGAATATGACACCAGAAGAAAGAATTGAAATTGGGTACCCAGATCCATATCAAATATTTGAATAGAAGTATCATAAAAGGTATTTTGTGATTATAATTATTTTTGTATATAGAGTATGTTCTTGTTATGACTTGTCATCTAGAATGTACTCTTTTTACATTACATAAAAAATTGAATTATAGATTTTTTGTTTTTTATTATTTTGAACCTTGAAATGTTTGACATCCGTCTAATAAATAGAGAAGAATAATGGGAAAGGAGAACTTAATGAACTTTAATCAGTTAGCAACAGAGTATGTGGATGTATTGTTTCGCGTTGCCTATACCTATGTGAAAAATGAACAGCTTGCTGAAGATATTGTACAGGATGTGTTTTTGAAAGCATTTGAACGGCAAGAACAGTTTCGAGGTGAAGCGAATTACAAAACTTATTTAATTAAAATGACAATTAATCGTAGTCATGATATGCTACGAAGCTGGTCATATCGCCATATTGTCGTAAGTGATGTGATTACAAATCTCTTCCGCTTTGGTAAATCCGCCGAAGATGTCGTTATTTTAGCTAATGACAATGCCGAATTAGCTAAGATTATTTTAACACTAAAGCCGAAGTATAGAGAAGTTATATTTCTTTATTATTATCATGATTATGATGTCAATGAAATAGCTAATTTATTACAATTGTCAGTCAATACAATTAAAACGAGGTTAATAAGGGCTAGAAATCAGCTGAAAAATAAGACGGAGGTGTTTCGTGATGAATGATTTGATAAAAAATAGTTTTAATATGCTTTTTGAACAGTTACCTACACCAGTAATGAGGGAACGTATGCTCCAATTTGAAAAAAAACAGCATAAGAAAAAAATTTATTTAATTCCCGCAATTATAACAATCTTTTTATTTATTGGTACAGGACTATTTTTGTTGCAAGAAATGTCATTTCAATCTCATAATTCTGAAACATTCTTTCAAATGAAAAATGATCAATATTATCTTTATGATATAACAATTTTTGATTTAAAATCACAAGTTATAGAAAAATTAGGAGAAAATTATATAGAAGATAATACTCCCGAAGTATATGGGGAAAAATTAAAAGATGCATCAATATTAACATATAAAGATTTGAATCTTACTTTCCAATTAAGTGAAGGTCGAGTAGTATCAATCACGATGAATTATGTAGATAAAGACGCTTTGGAGGCACTTTTAAATTCATATAGTGGGGATAAATTTATTAATGAAGATGGCACAATACATTTATATGTGAAAGACACTTTGCAAATGCTGACAATAAAATATGAAGCTAATCAAAATTTATGGCTATCGCTTCATTTAGCTTCACCTGAATTTATTCAAAATTTGGAGAACGGTATTTATGAGTAAATCATTTTTAAATTTTGATAAACAGTAGACAAGTGAAAAATAGCTATTTTAATTAAAATTTTCATAAGAATATTGCTACTTTTTAAATGGTAATACTTCTAAATTATAAAGAGCTGCATGAAAGATAGGATAGTATGCCACTTTCTATGCAGCTCTTTATCAGTAAATTTTGTGTCCAAGCGACAATTCTGATAAACTAAATAGTAAATAAGAGATTTTTTTAGGAGGAACGGGTATGAAATTTACTTCCGTTTTTGATATTATCGGTCCTGTGATGATTGGACCTTCATCATCTCATACGGCAGGTGCGGCAAGAATTGGACGTGCGGCGCGCGATTTATTTGGTCGTCAGCCGAAGTGGGCAAAAATTTATTTATATGGTTCCTTTGCAGAGACGTACCGTGGGCATGGCACAGACGTGGCGATTGTTGGCGGTTTATTAGATTATGATACGCATGATGAGCGAATTAAAACGGCGTTTGAGGATGCGGAAAAAGCGGGCTTGTCTTTCGAGTTTATTCCAGAAGAGGCACATAAGGAGCATCCAAATACAACGCGTATCGTCATGGGGGATGATGAAGGGGAAATGAGCGTTGAAGGAATCTCGATTGGCGGAGGAAAAATTGAAATTAGTGAAGTAAACGGTTTCAAGCTTCGTTTAACAGGTGGGATGCCAGCAATTTTAGTTGTACATGATGATCGAGCAGGCTGTATTGCCAACGTGGCGAATTGTTTAGCCATGCATCATGTCAATATTGGACATATGGAAGTGTCGCGTATTGAGCGTGGGTTAACGGCATTAATGGTCATTGAAGTCGACCAAAATATTGAAGACCGTGTACTACAGCAAATTTCCTATATCCCACATATTACAAAGGTATCGAAAATTAACAACTAAGGAGTGAGCAAAATGGACGTATTATTTCAAAATGTACGAGAATTAGTGGAACGTGCAGAACAAGAAGGCAAGCTCATTTCTGAAATTATGATTGAGCAAGAAATTGGGATTACAGGGCGTTCACGCGAGGAAATTATGAAGCAGATGGATCGCAATTTGACCGTGATGGAAGAGGCAGTGGAGCGCGGCTTAAATGGTGTACATTCTGTTACAGGCTTAACTGGCGGTGACGCGGTGTTACTGCAAAAATATATCGCTTCAGGCAAATCACTAGCAGGTGATTTATTGTTGGATGCTGTTAGTAAAGCAGTTGCCACAAACGAGGTAAATGCAGCGATGGGCACAATTTGTGCAACACCAACAGCTGGTTCAGCGGGAGTTGTACCAGGGACATTGTTTGCCATCCAACATAAGTTAAATCCAACGCGTGAGCAAATGATTAACTTTTTATTCACATCAGGTGCATTCGGCTTTGTTGTAGCAAACAATGCATCGATTTCAGGCGCAGCAGGTGGTTGTCAGGCGGAGGTTGGCTCAGCGGCTGGTATGGCAGCGGCAGCTATCGTCGAAATGGCAGGCGGTACACCACAGCAATGTGCAGAAGGCTTTGCAATTACATTGAAAAATATGCTGGGGCTTGTTTGCGACCCGGTAGCAGGTTTAGTGGAGGTTCCTTGTGTAAAACGTAATGCGATGGGCGCAGCTAATGCGATTGTCGCAGCGGATATGGCATTAGCAGGTATCACAAGCCGTATTCCTTGCGATGAGGTCATTGGGGCAATGTATCGCATTGGTGAATCAATGAATCCAGACTTAAAAGAAACGGCACGTGGTGGACTAGCTGCGACGCCTACAGGTAAGGCACTTGCGGCAAAAATATTTGGTGGTGCGGTGGTGCAATAAGGAATTTTTGTTGCATATTAACACGATATTTCAAAATAGTAAGTGAAAGCGAAAATGTGAAACGCATACTGGTTGAAGGTTCACTTTATATTGTAGTAAGAAGCTTTCAAGGAATGGGGGAAATAGCCTGCTTCCTTGAAAGCTTTTTTAACTATCTAGATTTTTCAAATAATTGGAGATATACTTAGATGAATTACATAAAGGGAGTTGGGGATATGTTCGCACAGATTGCAGGAGATGCTTTGTTTTATCAACAAAAAATCTAAGGGGTTGTACCTCTGGCTGCAGCCCTTAATAAAGGGAGAACCACATGGAACAGTATTTTAAACATTATTTAACAGGACAAAGAATTCAATTAAAACAAATGGAGCAAAAGGATTTTGAAAGATTTGCTCAAATTGAAAACGAAAAAGGAACGATATTACTCGCAAATGATGATATTCCTTTTCCATTGACAGTTGAAGACCATACGGCTGTTTTCAATGCAATTAGTGGAAAGAAAGAGGAATTTATGTTTGGGATTTTTGAAAAGGAATCGAATGAGTTGATGGGTTCATGTGCTGTCTATGCAATCAACTGGCAAAATAGCACTTGTTCTGTTGGGATTTCTATCGGAAGTGATTGGCAAAATAAAGGCTTTGGCACAGATACAATGAATACGTTAATTTCATTTATCTTCAACTATATTCATATTAATAAAATTAAATTACAGGTATTTAGTTTTAACGCGAATGCTATCCGCTCTTATGAAAAATGTGGTTTTGTGCAAGAAGGGACTTTGCGCAGTGAAATTTTCAGGTTTGGCGCATTTCATGATGTTTATTTATTTGGCTTGTTGAGGGAAGATTGGTTGAAAGTTTAAAAGGAAAAACTTTCCTAACGCCTTTTTTGGCTATTATTATGGATTTTCATCTATGTGCTGGCTCAAGCAAAAAGCTTTCGAGAAATATGGGCATTAACCTATTTTTCTGAAAGCCTTTTGCTCCTTATAATCAATTCACTTTTGCTGAGTTCATTTGATTTTGCCATTATACCATCCTTTATTAGTTAGTTGACTAACTATATAGTAGTAACGAAAAATCATTATAGCAATCATTAAATTACAATTTATGTGTGCAAGATAGAACTTTTCAAGCGAGCTCGAAAAAAATTTGGACGCAATTGATAAGCTTAATAGCCCATTAAAATTTGGCGGTTGTTTTTATTCAGTAAAAAACTGGTTGGTGAAATTATCAATCAGAGAGGATGTAGAAAGTCCCCGCTGATTGAAGAATTACTTTGTCAAGCATAGGTTAAACCTTCAAGAATATATCCTGAATTATGGCAATTTGTTAAAGGTGAGAAATTAATGAGATGTAGCTAAATGATAATAGCAGAATTGTTAGAACAGGAGAAAATCGGCTACTTGACTTCCGAAGCATATTGGAAACAAGTAGCCGATTTCCTGAAAAATAACTATTTAAATGAGGTAAATTTAATACTATTAATTATTATGAAAGTGTCGTTTTGTGAAAGAGGGCACTTTGCGTAAGAAGATTTTTAGATTTAGTAAATTTTTCTGTGTTTGTTTTTGGAGTTTGTTGAGAGAAGATGGGGTTCATTTACAAAGCAACTAATGAAGGAGCAAGAAGGAGGGAGAGAAAATGCAAAATTCCCCCAACCCCCTTATTTCTAAATTAGAATAAACGTTCATCGGTTTCTTGCAATATACTTAAAGTTTCCTCTAAAAAGTTTTCTTTAGTTATAACGTCTTTGATGCCATCTTCCACGCGGTCATAGCGGAAGGCACGGATAATGGCGAACAATGCAGGGATTGCGTTTTTTTCTAAGCTGTTCAATGCTCTTTGTTCTTCATAAGCCTGCATAAATCGTTGGAACCTTTGTATAGAAGAATGCGTTTCTTGATAATCTACATGCCAACATAAATAAATGCCGACCGCCACGCATTCATTAATTAAAACTTCGTCACCAGCTAAATTAAAATCGAAAATACCACTTATGTATTGTTCATCAAAAAGCATGTTGTAATAACAAAAATCTCCTTGTGTTGCTGCTGTTGGTAGCTCTCCCCACATATCTTCTAGTTGCCCACGATATCTCATATAAAGTGAATGGATTTCCTCCATTTGTGGCTCCTGTGCAAATGCGGTTGCGAAATCGCGGAAGCTTAATTCATTTTCATCATAATCGCCAATTGCATCACTCAAGTTGCCACCAAACATCGACCATGAGGTAGCATGGTTTAATGTCATGTGATGTTCAAGTGAAAAACGATGCATTTTGCCTAATGCCTTGCCAATTTCTTCAATATGTATATCTGTTAAACAATCAATGGCGGTTCCTAAAAGAGTATGCTCAAGTGTATAGACAATATTTTGCTCTGTTACCGTATAGCTACCCTCTGTTGTTTTTAAATATGTTGTGACAGGTAAAATCGCAGAAAGCTCGTTTGCAAAAGCACATATTTTTTGTATATTGTTACTATTTTGTTGTTCACCCTTTAACATATAGCGAGTACCATCAGTCGCTGTAATTGCAGCGAGCTTTTTGTCATCATTGCGAATGACTTGACATTGTACGATATCAATATGCCAAAAGGTTGCCGCAATCTGTTGAAAAGTGTTGCTCATTGGAATCTCCTCCTTTCTCCATGTAGTATAATAATTATACAGGAAAGGGGGGCGGGCGCACATGAAAGGTGTTCGTTTTGAAATTCCAAATAACTATGGCCAACATTTACATAATATAGTTGAAGGTTTAATCGATGAATCATGGGTTTGGCAGGTAGGGGCTGGGTAATGTTATCAAAAGAGGGATGATATGTTAGGGAATGAGCTTTTTTCTAACCAAGCAGTTTTTAATGGACAAGCATTTTTAGAGAAAATTTCTGCACAGGATTATTATGTCATATTCGCTGATTTAAAGGCTTTTCCTCAAAAGGAGGATATCATCGAAATTCGCAATGGTGCGGATTTTTTACAGAGTAATTGTGAACTCGCTCTTATCATCATTGATTCAAGCTATGTCTATATGTATGTAAAAAATGAGCAATTGCTTCAACGACTTGTAGAACGGGTGCAAACGTGCAACTATCAAAATATGCAACTGACAGTAAATGACCATCATACATTATTAACAGTGTGGAGGTGAAAGGAGGAAATACGCTATGACAAGTTGGACAGAGCCTGTAACAACATTAAAAGGCATTGGCAAGGAAACAGCTGAGCATTTACAGTCGCTACATATTGAAACAATCGGTGATTTAATTTGGACATTTCCATATCGCCATGAAGATTTTCGACTGAAGGATTTAACGGAAACACCACATAATGAGCGCGTTACAATAGAGGCAACGGTCGAGTCGATGCCCTCCGTCATGTTTTTAGGAAAAAATAAGCAACGTTTAACTGTGGCAGTACGAGCAGGCAGGCATTTAGTAAAAGCGGTATTTTTTAATCAAGGTTATTTACGTCAAAGGTTACTACCTGGCACCATCGTAACTGTAACAGGGAAATGGGATCGAGGGCGGCAAGTGATTGTTGGTTCATCTGTGACGTTTGGTCCGAAAACAGAGCAGGTGGATTTTGAGCCTATGTATAGCTTGCGTGGATTAATTCAGCAAAAGCGCTTCCGTAAATATATGCGACAAGCACTGGATGTTGTGACAGAGATGGAAGATATTTTACCAATGCAGTTGCGAACTGATTATCAGTTGCTCGATATTCAGGAAGCTTTAGAAGGAGTGCATTTTCCAAAGGACGCAGCACATGCGAAGCAAGCTCGTCGTCGCTTTGTTTATGAAGAGCTACTGGAGTTTCAATTGCGTATCCAAGCATTGCGCAAAAGCCGTAAAGAAGCAGAGCGAGGTTTAGAGATTGCTTATGATATTGACAGGCTACGTGCTTTTATTCAAACATTGCCATATGAGCTTACATCGGCACAAAAACGAGTAGTCAATGAAATATGTAGAGATTTGAAATTGCCACAGCGCATGAATCGTCTTTTACAAGGGGATGTTGGATCAGGGAAAACGGTCGTTGCAGCAATCGTTTTATATGCGGCAGTAACAGCAGGCTACCAAGGTGCATTAATGGCACCGACAGAAATTTTAGCAGAGCAGCACGCGGAATCGCTAAAAGGTTGGTTTGAGCCAATCGGTGTGCGTGTGGCAATTTTATCAGGTTCAACAAAAACGAAGGCACGTCGCATTTTACTTGCACAATTAGCTGAAGGAGAAATTGATATTTTAATAGGGACGCATGCCTTAATACAACCAGACGTCACATTTCACAAACTTGGCTTTGTGATTACCGATGAGCAGCATCGCTTCGGTGTGGAGCAGCGCCGCATTTTGCGCGATAAAGGGGAGCATCCAGATGTGCTCTTTATGACAGCGACACCCATTCCACGTACTTTGGCGATTACAGCGTTTGGGGAAATGGATGTGTCGATTATTGATGAATTGCCAGCAGGACGTAAAGAAATTGAGACGCATTGGATGAAGGAAGAGCAGCTTGGTGCAGTGCTTTCCAAAATGCAAGCAGAGCTGGCTAATGGACGGCAAGCATATGTGATTTGCCCATTAATTGAGGAATCGGACAAACTGGACGTACAAAATGCAGTAGATGCCTACAATCATTTAACTTCGTATTTTGCAGGACGTTTCACGGTTGGTTTAATGCATGGTCGCTTGCATCCAACTGAAAAAGATGAGATTATGCGTGCATTTAGTAATGGTGAAATCCATGTGCTCGTTTCAACGACCGTTGTAGAAGTTGGGGTGAACGTGCCAAACGCTACCTTTATGACGATTTATGATGCGGAACGCTTTGGCTTAGCGCAATTGCATCAGCTACGTGGTCGCGTTGGACGTGGCGAGCATCAATCTTACTGTGTGTTAATTGCAGATCCAAAATCTGATGAAGGGCAAGAGCGCATGCGTTCAATGACAGAAACGAACGACGGCTTTAAATTGGCGGAAAAGGATTTAGAATTGCGTGGACCTGGTGATTTCTTTGGCAGAAAGCAAAGCGGTTTACCTGAATTTAAAATGGCTGACCTTATACATGATTACCGTGCATTGGATGTAGCAAGACGCGATGCAGAGCGTTTAGTGCATAGTGAGGAATTTTGGGTGAAAGAGGAATACGAGCCTCTACGCAATAAATTAGAAGTAGCTGGCGTGCTACAAGGGGAGCGCATTGATTAAAAATGGTTGCGTTCTTATTTTTGAAAATGTATACTGGTATTAGTACCAAGTTCTAATACTAATAAGTAGGTGACAAGTGACGATGAAAAGAACGAAAAAAGAACGCCAGCAACTATTGATAGAAACAATCGCAGATAACCCATTCGTCACAGATGATCAGTTAGCTGCTAAATTTAGTGTTAGTGTACAAACGATTCGCTTAGACCGCATGGAGCTGGCGATTCCAGAGTTACGTGAGCGCATTAAAGATGTTGCAGCGAAAAACTATGAAAATGAAGTGAAATCTTTACCGCTTGATGAAGTCATCGGTGAAATTATAGATATTGAATTAGATAAACGTGCTCTTTCTATTTTTGATGTGAGGGAGGAGCATGTCTTTCAGCGCAATGGCATTGCACGTGGGCATCATTTGTTTGCACAGGCAAACTCATTAGCTGTTGCAGTTATTAATGATGAATTAGCCTTGACTGTGAAATCAAATATGACCTTTGTTAAACCTGTAAAATCAGGAGATCGTGTTGTGACAAAGGCAACTGTGCGCGCTGAGGACAAAATAAAAAATCGTACATATGTTGATGTGCAGTCAACAGTAGATAATGAAATTGTATTTATAGGTGAATTTGAAATGTACCGTACGAAAGGTGTAGGTGAAACAACATGAAATTAGCAATAGATGGTATGGGTGGCGACCATGCACCGCAATCAATTATTGAAGGGGTATTTCTCGCTTTAGAGGATTTCCCAACAATTGAAATTCAATTATACGGTCAACAGGAAAAGATGGCACCATATTTAAAGGAGCACCCACGTCTTAAAGTGATCGATTGCTCAGAAGTAGTAGGCGGAGATGATGATCCAGCACGTGCTGTACGTCGTAAAAAGGATTCTTCTATGGCGAAAATTTTGGATGCAGTTGTCACAAATGAAGCAGATGCTTGTTTATCAGCAGGAAATACAGGTGCTTTAATGGCGGGTGGCTTATACAAAGTAGGGCGTATCGAAGGTGTAGCACGTCCAGCTTTAGCAACAACATTGCCTACAGTGGATGGACAAGGCTTTTTAATGCTTGATTTAGGAGCGAACGCAGAGGCTAAGCCTGAGCATTTACAGCAGTACGCGATTATGGGCGATATTTACGTCAAAAAAGTACGCGCACAACAAGCACCACGCGTAGGGCTATTAAATATAGGAACGGAAGACAACAAAGGCAATGAATTAACAAAAGCAGCTTTTACTCTATTAAAAGAAACAGAGCTAAATTTTGAAGGTAATGTGGAAGCACGTGAGCTATTGAATGGTGTAGCAGATGTTGTTGTCACAGATGGCTTTACTGGTAATATGGTGCTAAAATCATTGGAAGGAACGGCAGGCACAATCTTTTCAATGCTAAAGGAAGCACTTATGGCGACGACAAAGTCAAAGTTTGCGGCAATGCTTGTCAAAAATGATTTGAGATCACTTAAAGATAAAATGGACTATACAGAATACGGTGGTGCGGCGCTTTTTGGCTTGCAAGCACCTGTTATAAAAGCACATGGCTCATCAAATGCAAAAGCTATTTATAGTGCCATTCGACAAGCACATATGATGGTGGAGCATGATGTTTGTGCAACAATTAAGGACGCAATTGCGAAACAGCAACACGTAAAGGAGAACGACTAATGACGAAAATCGCTTTTATTTTTCCTGGACAAGGCTCACAGCAAGTAGGTATGGGCGCACAGTTTGTTGAAACAACAGCTGCAAGCAAAGCACTTTATGAGCGTGCAGACGAAATGCTTGGCTTTTCTTTAGCAAATTTGATGTTAAATGGTCCACAAGAGGAGTTAACGTTGACGTATCATGCACAGCCTGCCCTACTAACAACAGGCGTGATGGTTGCCAATAAAATTATGGAAGCAGGCATTCACCCACATTATACAGCGGGTCATTCATTAGGAGAATATAGCGCATTTGTTGCTTCTGGTGTGCTGACATTCGACGAAGCAGTAGCAACAGTGCATAAGCGCGGCCTTTATATGGATGAGGCAGTACCAGCAGGACAAGGGGCAATGGCAGCGATTTTAGGTTTAGATGCTGAGCCTTTGAAAGCGGTATGCGAAGCTGTAACAGCAGAAGGCAATGTGGTACAATTAGCGAACTTAAACTGCCCAGGACAAATCGTTATTTCTGGCACGAAAGAAGGCGTGGATAAAGCATGTGTAGCAGCGAAGGAAGCTGGTGCAAAACGTGCGATTCCGTTAGTTGTTAGCGGACCGTTCCACTCAAGTTTAATGCAGCCAGCCGCAGATAAATTAGCGGAAACGGTTGAGCAATTAACGATTGGGCAGCCAACAATTCCTGTCGTTAGCAATGTAACATCAGAACTTTTAACAGATGCAGTAGCCATTCGTCGCGAAATGGTTGAACAAGTAGTTAGCCCAGTTCTATGGGAGCAAAATGTGCGTACACTATTAGAGCAAGGTGTTACTGTATTCATAGAATGCGGACCTGGTAAAGTATTATCTGGTTTAGTGAAAAAAATTGATCGCACAGCACAAGTATATTGTGTATATGATGAAGAGTCACTACAAGCATTGTTAGAAGCAGCGAAGGAGTGGGGAGAATGACATTACAAAATAAAACAGCTATCGTTACGGGAGCGTCACGCGGTATTGGACAGGCGATTGCATTAGAACTTGCAAAAGAAGGTGCAAAAGTAGTTGTCAATTATAGCGGGAGCGAAGCGCGTGCACAGCAAGTTGTCGAGCAAATTCAAGCGGCTGGTGGCGAAGCGATTGCAGTACAAGCAAATGTAGCAGATGCAGAATCTGTTGCACAATTAATGAGTAAAGCGTTGGAAACATTCGGCTCAATTGATATATTAGTAAATAACGCGGGCATTACGCGAGACAATTTATTGATGCGTATGAAGGAAGACGAGTGGGATGATGTAATGAACACAAATTTAAAGGGCGTCTTTTTATGTACGAAGGCTGTTACACGTCAAATGATGAAGCAGCGTAGTGGACGTATTGTGAATATTTCATCTATCGTAGGTGTATCTGGTAATGCAGGACAGGCGAACTATGTTGCAGCAAAAGCGGGCGTGATTGGTTTGACGAAAACGACGGCGAAGGAGCTAGCGAGCCGCAATATTTTAGTCAATGCGATTGCACCAGGCTTTATCACAACAGATATGACAGACGAGCTATCTGAAGAATTAAAGACAGCTATGCTTGCACAAATTCCTTTAGCGAAGCTTGGACAGCCAGAAGATATTGCAAAAGCAGTCGCATTTTTCGCTTCTGATGCAGCGAGCTATATTACAGGACAAACATTGCATATCGATGGTGGTATGGTCATGTAAAAAGCATGCCATATATCTTTGAGGGGAGGTGACCAGTGTGTCTACAGTTTTAGAGCGTGTAACAAAAGTAGTAGTTGACCGTTTAGGCGTTGAAGAAAGCGAAGTAAAATTAGAAGCTTCTTTCCGTGACGATTTAGGTGCTGACTCATTAGACGTAGTTGAACTTGTTATGGAATTAGAAGATGAGTTCGATATGGAAATTTCTGATGAAGATGCAGAAAAAATCGGAACAGTTGGTGATGCGATCAGCTATATTGAGAGCAAAGTTAACTAATTCATGAAAGGGCTATTTGAAAAGGGGATTTCTCTTTTCAAGTAGCCCTTATTTCTATATTTAAACGGTGTGTGCCTGTTTTTTCGCATAAAAGCATCTGCCGCTTGGTTTTTCTTATATAGGAACTTACTTGTCACAGAGAAAATTATCTCAAAAGGGCATTTCAGACAGCCTTCTTTCCTAGTAGTCCTTTGTTATTGGTAATGTTATTTGAAATACGGTTTCCTTGTATGGAAGGCTCGTAAAATGAACTGTCCCATTATGTAAGTGTACGATTTCCTGTACGATGGACAGCCCGATACCAAGTCCTTCTCCATGCCTGCCTTGATGGACGCGATAAAACCTTTCAAAAACACGATCTTGTTTTTCGGGTGCAATCCCTTGTCCTTTATCTTTCACGATAATGCATACTTCATTTTGCTGTTCCTCTAGCATGATGCCAAGATAATCTCCATCTTTCCCATAACGAAGAGCATTGTCAATTAAATTGCGAATTGCCCGCTCCAACAGCGCGGCATCTATTTCTATTACAATATCTGTATCCGCAATATGAATATCGATAGCTGTATCTTGCCCATCTAAAAATAATAAATAATCAGCTAAAATTTTGCGTAGCATTTCAGATAAATTATGTGGCGCAGCTTGCAATGTTAAGGCATTTATATTTTGTCTTGTAATATCAAGTAATTGGTCGAGTAATTTATCGATATAGCGAGAACGCTGTAAAATGATTTTGGCGCTAGCCTGTAATTCTTTTTCGTCCTGATATAAGCCGTTGCGAATCGTCTCGGCGTAGCCTAAAATCATCGTTAATGGTGTGCGTAAATCATGCGAAAGATTGGATACTAATTCATGTCGTCTGTTTTCATATTGCGCAATTTCAAAGACCTGATTTTGGAGGCGTTTGACCATCGAATTGTAATGCTGTGTAAGCTGTCCAATTTCATCCTTAGTGTTATCCTGCAAGACAATACCCTCGCTTTGCAAATTGACCTGTGTAAGTGCATCATTCAATTTGTGGATACGTCGATTCATGCGAGAGAAAAATAAAATGGCTAGTAAATAAGGAACCAAAAAGGCGATGAATAAAGGTAAGAGCAGCGTGAGAAGAATGGTATTTGTACGAATGAAAAAATAAACCTGCCCTGGTTGCATCGCTTCATTCGGTAAAGTCATTAACAAATAATAAGGTCGTTGATTGATTTCGAGCTGATAAATCAAACTAATTTCCTCACCCTCAGTCCACAAACTATAAGGGGCATTGAGAAAATGACTTGCTAGCTGTTGGAAGTCATAATTTTCACGCTTACCAGAGGTCGTATAAATAATTGTCCCATCTGCCTGCAGCCATTCAAAATGTACAGTTGAATGCGCTTGATGGAATGTATCTAATATCGCTTGCGTTTCCTGTTGGTTACCTGTAGTTTGGCTTTCGATGGCTTGCGTTACCTCACCAGCTAAAGTCGCTAAATCTCCTACATCATACCCCTCATTCCAATACTTTCCGATAATAAAGCTAGTGACTATAAAAATAATGAAGCTACTAACAATGCTAATGACAATAAGAATCCACATTTTAGTTTGATTTTTCAAAATCCATCACCTGAAAACTGATAACCTATACCACGAATACTGCGAATATGTTGGCTACCCGTTATCTGTTCCAATATTTTACGAAGTCGACTAATAAAAACACTTAAATTATTATCATCATAATGTTCATGTTGCCAAATATGTTCATAGATTTCTCTTTTCGTGAGCACACGATCAGCGTTGCGCATAAATAATTGCAAAAGCTGACATTCAATAATTGTTAATCTTTGCTTTTTTTCATGATACAACAATACCGCATTGTCGACCTCCAACACTAATTTGTTTAAGCGGATGGTGTTCGTTTGATGTAAAGGTGCATGACGTCTTAAATGTGCCTGTACCCGTGCGACAAGTTCAATCGGACTAAACGGCTTTGTTACATAATCATCAGCCCCTAAACCAAGTATTGCTATTTTATCTTCCACTTCTCGTCTAGCGCTTAATGCAATTACAAGAGGCTGCAAGTGCTGTTCTTTTAAATAGTGCAACACCTCAAAGCCATTGCCATCATCCATCATTAAATCCAAAATAATCATATCAAAAGTGTGTTCACCTAATTGAGTAATGGCATGACGCCCTGATACAGCTTCAAACACATTCATCTCGGCTTGCTCCAAATGAAGCCTGATTAATTGACGAACTTCAGCTTCATCATCAACTATTAAAATTCGATTCATTATGCATCCCCTCCATCTTCAATTTACTATATATAATCAAAAAATAACAACTCTCTCTAAATTCATTAAGATTTCATTAAGAAAACTTCCCTTGATAATTTGATAAATTAATAGTATCCAAGATAATTATTGATAAATTTAGTAAAGAAGGTGTAATGTATTGAAAAAATCAAGAAATATCCTAATGATTTTTCTATTACTTTTTTCGCAAGGGGGAGTAATATCTGTTGAGGCAGCGGGGAATGAAGCGGATTTTCAAATAATTAACAATTCTACTGGTGTTACAATTACAGGTTATACAGGGCATGATGTAGACCTAGAAATTCCAGAATACATTCAGTCAAAGCCAGTAACAGAAATAGGAGATGGGGCGTTTTATGGCAGAATGTTAAAAACTGTAAAGATGTCAGATAGCGTTATATCAATTGGAGAATGGGCATTTGCTGAAAATAATCTAGAAAGCGTAGAGTTATCTTCTGGCCTTACATCTATTGGCAGTTATTCGTTTTTTTATAATAGACTGACAGCTATAAAAATTCCAGCAAGTGTTAAAACAATTGGGCAGCAGGCATTTTACTATAATAAATTAGAGCGCGTAGAATTATCTGAGGGTATTGAGACAATAGAAGATGGAGCATTTTGGGATAATCATTTAATGGAGATAGAAATCCCAGATAGTGTAATTTTTATGGGGGATTGGGTGTTTAGAAATAACAATATAAAGAGCATAAAGCTACCTGCTACTAGTATATCTATTGGGGATTCTGTATTTGCAAATAATCAATTACAGCATATTGATATACCTTTAACTGTTCAAACAATTGGTGATTGGGCATTTTTAGATAACGACTTAACGAGTATTGATATACCTGCGTCAGTAAATTCTATTGGAGATGAGGCATTTGCCTATAATCAATTGCATACGGTACGTTTTCATGGAGCTTTGACTTTAGGAGACGATATATTCATAGAGCAAGGAACACCGCAATTTGATGGGTGGTATGAGGATAAAAGCTATACACAGGCGTGGAATAATCAAGTATTAAATGCGATAGAAATATATACGAAGGACACACCGGCAGCATCTAGTGTCATCTATCATGGCAACGGTGCAACAGCAGGAGCTACTCCAGTAGATGCAACAGCCTATAAAGAAGGCGATAGCGTAACAGTACAAGAAGAAGGAAATCTTGCGAAAACAGACCATACATTCACAGGCTGGAACACACAAGCTAATGGGAATGGAACATCCTATGCGGTGGGCGATACATTCAATATAGAAACAGAGAATATCATACTTTACGCGCAGTGGGCGGGAATTCAAAGCTATGGTGTATTTTATAATGAAAATGGTGCAACAGAAGGGACAGCACCGATAGACACACTAGCCTATCAAGAGGGCGATAGTGTGACGGTAAAAGAAAAAGGAAACCTTGCAAAAGCAAACTATATATTTACAGGTTGGAACACGCAACCAAATGGAAATGGAACATCTTATGCAGTAGGTGACATATTCAATGTGGGAACAGAGAATATAACACTTTATGCACAGTGGGAAGAGGTTGGAAATGAAGATGACTTTCAAACAATTGATAATGCTACGGGTGTAACAATCATAGGTTATGTTGGCAACGAAGGGATAGATTTAATGATTCCTCCATTTATTAATGCCAAGCCAGTGACGGCAATAGGGGATCGAGCCTTTTTTCAAAAATATTTAACTGCTGTAGATATCCCTGCAACTGTTACATCCATTGGGGAGAGTGCATTTGAAACGAATGATTTGGCGTATCTTGAACTACCCAATAGTGTGATTTCCATTGGAGATAAAGCATTTGCTGATAATTTTTTGATGGAGGTACTATTTAAGATGAGCCTCACATCCATCGGCAATGAAGCGTTTCGTTGGAATGATTTAGAAGAATTAGAGTTGCCGATGAATCTCCTAACCATTGGTGACCAAGCATTTAAGGAAAATCAGTTAATAAGTGTGGAATTACCCGATAGTCTTACTTCCATTGGGGCACAGGCATTTTCAAGTAATCAGCTAACAGCATTGAGAATTCCAGCAAATGTTACATTTATAGGAGAAAGGGCATTTTTTTGGAATGACCTAAAGCAAGTTGATATTCAAGCAACGAACCTTACTTCTATTGAAAATGGTGTGTTCAGGGAAAATAAGTTAGAATCTATCGACCTACCTGATAGTGTACTTACTATAGGAGAAAGAGCATTTGGATTCAATGAATTTTTAGAACATGTAAAGCTACCTGCTAACCTGCAAACAATTGGAGATTACGCATTTCAATTTAATGTGATAAAGGATTTAGTGATTCCAAACAGTGTTACAACTATCGGAAAGAATGCCTTTCATATTAATAAAATTGAGCGTTTGATGATTCCAAGCAGTGTCACAACAATTGGAGAAGGTGCATTTTTAAATAATGATTTACAGGCTGTTCGTTTTTGTGGAGCACCTGCTTTGGGAGAGAAGGCATTTGCAGAGCAAAATCCTGACCCTGCCGATTTTGAATGGTATGAAGACACAAATTATACAAAGCTATGGAATGGTGTTGTAGCAAAACCGATGAAAATATATGCAGAGGGAGCACCAAATTTAACAACCTACAGCGTGACATATGAAGAAAATGGGGCAATAGGAACAGTACCAGAAGGTGTTGATGCATACGAAGAGGGAGAATGTGTCACTGTTGCACACCAAGGCGACCTTGTAAAGGGAGATTATTTATTTACACGTTGAAATACACAAGAAAATGGGGAAGGAACGAGTTATCTAGCGGGAGATATATTTCATATGGGTACAAATGATATCACGCTTTATGCACAGTGGGAACTCATTCCAACCTACAGTGTGACGTATCAAAGTAATGGGGCAACAGGAATAGTGCCAGTGGACACATCGGCCTACCGACAAGGAGATAACGTGACAATAAAGGATAAAGGGAATCTTGAAAGAGTGGGTTATACATTTGCAGGTTGGAATACACAGGCAGATGGAGAGGGAACGAATTTTGCAGTAGGTGCTAACTTTACCATGGGCGCAGAAAATATTACACTTTATGCGAGGTGGGAATTAATTCCAATATATAGTGTGACGTATCAAAGTAATGGGGCAATAGGAACAGTGCCAGTGGATACAACGGCCTATCAAGAGGGAGAAAGCGTGATTGTAAAGGATAAAGGCAACCTTGCAAGAACAGGTTATACATTTGTCAGTTGGAATACACAAGCAGATGGAAGGGGAACGAGTTATATAGCAGGTGGCATTTTTGATATGGGAACAGCAAATGTCACACTTTATGCACAATGGCGTCAAGATAGTGTCTCAGGTGGTGAAGGCGGCTTTATTCCGCCAATATCAGAACCACCAACGCCAAACGAACCAATGCCTGAACCAACGCCACAGCAACCTGTAGAGCCGACACCAGAACCACAACAACCTGTGATATCAGTACTAAGCACTAAATTTTCAGATATTTCGAATCATTGGGCAAAAGAAATGATTGAAGCAATTGCAGCCCAAGAGATTATCCAAGGCTATACAGATGGTACATTCCGACCGAACGAGCCGATAAAGCGTAAGCATATCGCAGTGATACTTGGGCGCGTATTTGAGCTAAGAGCAACACGTGAGGCAGTGCCGTTTCAGGATGTTCCTGCTACTCATCCATACTACGAGGTAATTATGCAGCTACAGCAGGCAGGAATCATAGATGGCGATGCAGGAAATTTTTTACCAGAACAAGCATTAACACGCGTACAGATGGCAAAAGTGTTAGTGCTAGCCTTTGATTTGCCACTAGAGGACACAAGCACATTCCGAGATGTCACACCAACACATTGGGGCTATGATTATATTGCCACACTTGAAGCATATGATATTGCTTTAGGAGATAATGGCTATTTCAAGCCGAATGAACCTGTGACACGCGCGCAATTTGT
Organism: Metasolibacillus meyeri; assembly: GCF_003049505.1. Classification (GTDB taxonomy): domain Bacteria; phylum Bacillota; class Bacilli; order Bacillales_A; family Planococcaceae; genus Metasolibacillus; species Metasolibacillus meyeri. Next base: position 55,962 of record NZ_PYWN01000002.1, on the reverse strand, counting down.
TGCCTTTATGTATCGAGCAATGAAGCTGACTGAAAAAATGTAAGTATCTTAATAGAAGCACATCCTATTTCTGTATAGTAAAAGAAATAGGATGTGCTTTTCTCAAGAAGGAAAATATTTATAGCCAGCCCTTTGAAAAAACGGCTATTCCATTGTACACTTAAGAGTAGAAACTACTAGGAAGGCAGATTATGAATGACAATTAGAAAAAAAGGAAGCCAGCATAAAGCAGGCACATTTTCAGAGAAAATAAAAAATCAATTCCAAGTTTTACAGCAAGAACTCAATATTTCATTCCAAAACACAGCATTATTGTACCAAGCATTTACCCATTCATCGTATGTGAATGAACATCGACGCAAGCTATACACAGACAACGAACGCTTAGAATTTTTAGGAGACGCTGTATTAGAGCTCTCCGTATCGAAATATTTATTTGAAAAGTATCCTCAAATGAGCGAGGGAGAGTTAACAAAACTACGTGCATCCATCGTATGTGAACCTTCACTTGTTGTTTTTGCCAACGAGCTACAGTTTGGTCAGTTTGTTTTATTAGGCAAAGGAGAAGAGTTAACGGGAGGTCGTGAGCGTCCAGCCCTGTTAGCAGATGTTTTTGAATCATTTGTAGGGGCGCTTTATTTGGATCAAGGCTTAGATAATGTTGTCGCATTTTTAGAGCGTGTCGTATTCCCGAAGATAGAAGTCGGTGCTTTTTCGCATGTGATGGATTTTAAAAGTCAGCTTCAAGAAATGGTTCAGCAAACAAATAACGGACCACTTCATTATGAAATTGTGGATGAGAAGGGACCAGCCCATAATCGTACTTTCATTTCACGCGTGTTATTAAATGATAAAGAACTTGGTATGGGACGTGGGAAATCAAAAAAAGAGGCGGAACAGCAAGCAGCACAAAGTGCAATGAACGCATTTAAGCAGCTAGAGCAGGAGGAGGCATAAAGTGTTTCTGAAGCGACTAGAAGTAATCGGTTTTAAATCTTTTGCCGAGCGTATAGGCGTTGATTTTGTACAAGGTGTAACAGCTGTTGTTGGTCCAAACGGAAGTGGAAAAAGCAATGTGATAGACGCAATTCGCTGGGTATTAGGCGAGCAATCTGCAAAATCATTGCGCGGTGCGAAAATGGAAGATGTCATTTTCTCAGGTAGTGACTCAAGAAAGCCGCTAAATTTTGCGGAAGTAACATTAATTTTAGACAATCAAGATGAGCAAATAGTTGTGCCATATACAGAGATTAGTGTAACGAGACGTGTGTATCGTTCAGGTGAGAGCGAATACTTGCTGAATAACCAGCAATGTCGCCTGAAGGATATTACGGACTTGTTTATGGATTCGGGTCTAGGGAAAGAAGCATTCTCTATTATTTCGCAAGGGCGAGTTGATGAAATTTTAAATAGTCGACCAGAAGACCGTCGCCTTATTTTCGAGGAGGCCGCAGGTGTATTAAAATACAAGCTACGCAAAAAAAAAGCGGAATACAAGCTTGTTGAAACGGATGAAAACTTGCACCGAGTATTAGACATTTTACATGAATTAAATAGCCGCCTAGAGCCGTTGCAAATGCAAGCTTCGGCTGCGAAAGACTATTTGCGTATGACAACGGAATTAAAGGATGCAGATATTGCATTAATCACGCATGACTTAAAGGAATGCTACACTTCACTGCAAGTAACAGGTACAGAATATACAAAGTTATCACAAACGGAGCAGCAGCACGCAGGTGAAATCGCTGAAAAAAATAAGCTACTACAAGATATTCGCACACAATTAAAACAAATTGATGAAACGCTGGATCAGTCACAGGAAAAATTAATTGAAGCGAGCACAGAAGTTGAACGCTGGGAAGGGCGCAAAGCACTTGTCAATGAAAAGCGTCAAAATACGGAAAAGCATTTACAGCAATTACAAGTGGCTTTGACGGAGGCAACTGTGGAAGAACGCCAGCTCATCCAGCAAGAGCAAACAAATAAAGAACAATTCACATTAAAGCAACAGCAAGTGCAGCAGCTGAAACAAATGATTAAACAGTTAGAGCAGTCGCTAACAAAATCCGTCGCGGAAATTGAAGCAGATATTGAACAAGCGAAAAATCATTATATTGATTTGTTAAATGAAGAAGCGACTGTTAAAAATGAATTAAAGCATCTTGATCAACAGTTAACGCAGCATCAAGAGGCTGCTTTACGGATGACAGGACGTTCAGAGGAAGCTGAACAAGAGCTTCAACAAGTACAAGCATTGAAACAGTGCGAAATGGAGCAATTAGCACAATTAGAAGCGACATACAACGAACAAGCTATACAGCTTGAAACGTTACAACTGCAATTGAATTCATCGACAACGCAGCTGGACGAAAAGCAGGCATTGCTTTATAAGGCATATCAGCATCATCAACAATTAAAATCACGTAAGGAAACCTTAGCTGAATTAGAAGCGGATTTTTCGGGCTTTTTCCAAGGGGTTAAGGAAGTTTTATTAGCACGTGAACGTGGACAATTGATGGGTATTGTTGGAGCTGTTGCCGAGCTAGTTCAAATAGATGGGCAGTATACTGCTGCGATTGAAACAGCATTAGGTGCAGCATCACAGCATATCGTGACAGAGAGTGAGCAAGATGCACAGCAAGCAATTGGCTGGTTGAAGCAGCGAAGAGTAGGGCGTGCAACATTTTTACCAAAAACAGTGATGAAATCGCGCAAAATATATGCAGAGCAATTGCCACAAGTAGCAGCGCATCCTGCCTTTATTTCGTTTGCAGATGAATTGGTGCAGTTTGATCATTCGAATCAAATAATTATCCAAAATTTATTGGGTAACGTTATAGTAGCAAAGCATTTGCAAGGTGCCGGTCAAATTGCACGACTATGCAATTATAAATATCGTGTCGTTACTCTAGAAGGCGATATTGTCAATGCAGGAGGTTCTTTAACAGGTGGTGCAATGAAACAGCAGTCATCTGTATTTTCTCGCAAGCTGGAGCTCGATACCCTTGTGGAAAAATTGGTGGAACTTGAGAAGAGTATCGCGGTGGCTGAACAAGCTGTTGCTAAATTAAAGGAGCAAGTAGCAACAGTAAATGAACAGGCAGCGAGTATTAAACTCGCCCAAAACAGTTTGCAAGATGCTTTACAAGAACATAAAACAAAAATTATTGAGCTTGAAATACAAGAGAGAAATTTACAGCAAACGGTTGCACTATCTACTTCAGAACATAGCTCAGCTGCAACGCGCAAAGAGCAGCTAACAGAGCAGCAGCAGCAAACAAAAGTACGTTTGCAACAAATTACAGCAGAGCTTGCAACAATTAATGAGCAAGTAGAGCAACTAACAGAGGCGAAAGTTTATAGTGATACACAGAAGGATGCTTTACGCGAGCAATCTGCCGAAAAGCGTTCTGAGTTGGCGGTAGCTGGTGAACAGTTGACACAATTACAAGCAACTGCTGCTGATATTACGTTGAAACGTTCGAAGCTACAACAACAATGTGAAAATATTTCCCAAGAAATAAAATGGCTGCAATCTGAAGAGGGAGCAGGTCCAACATTAGAGGAAATTGAGCAAGCAGTAGTTGAATGGTCATTGCAAAAGCAAAACTTAACAAATAGCATTCAAGTGGAACGTGAAGCAAGAGCAACATGCCAACAGCAATCCGCAAAGCTTGAACAAAGCATACAGGAGCTCTCACGCATTCATAAAAGTTTCGTTGACGCATTACGTACATTAGAATTAAAGCGCAACCGTACACAGTATCAATTAGAAACGCTTGAACAGCAATTAGAGGAACAATATGAACTGAGCTATGTAGAGGCGCAAGAAATGGCCATAGCGATTGATGATATTGAACAAATGCGTCGAACAGTTCGTTTATTAAAATTGTCTATTGAAGAGCTTGGTCCAGTAAATATGACCGCAATTGATGAGTATGAGCGTGTACAAGAGCGCCATTCATTTTTAACTGAGCAGCGCAATGATTTAGTGGAAGCGCAAGAAACATTGCAGGAAGCAATTAAAGAGATGGATGAGGAAATGAAAGCACGCTTTGCCAGCTCATTTGCAGCAATTCGTGCACAATTTAAAATTGTTTTCCGTGAATTATTCGGCGGTGGGCAAGCGGATTTAATATTATTTGACGAAAACAATTTACTTGAAACTGGTATTGATATTGTTGCACAGCCTCCAGGTAAAAAATTACAAACTTTAAGCCTTTTATCTGGTGGGGAACGAGCATTAACCGCGATTGCTTTACTATTTGCTATTTTAAAAACACGCCCTGTACCATTTTGTATTTTGGATGAAGTAGAAGCTGCTCTCGATGAATCAAATGTAATACGCTATAGTCAATATTTAAAAAAATTCAGTGAGCAAACACAATTCATCGTTATTACCCATCGTAAAGGTACAATGGAGGGGGCAGATGTATTGTATGGTATTACGATGCAAGAGTCGGGTGTTTCGAAGCTTGTATCGGTGAAATTAGAAGAGGTTGAATTAGTAGGTCAAAGGAGCGGAACGTCATTATGAGTTTTTTTAAACGATTAAAAGAGAAGTTAATGGGTAGTACAGAGGAAGAACAACAGCAATTGGAACAACAAACAGAGGCGCAAGCTGATGTTGATACGGTAGATGAAGAACAACAGACTGAAACAGTGGAAGAAACAGTTGTTCAGCAACAAGAAGAGCCTGAAATTGTCGAAGAAGAAGTAATGGAAGAGCAACAAGAAGCAATTGAAGAACCGCAAGAAGTCACAGTAGTTGAAGAAGAAAAACCAGAGGAAGAGAAAAAACCATCTGCATGGTCAATCACACAAAAATTTAAAGCAGGTCTTGAAAAAACACGTAATTCCTTTACATCTAAAGTAAATGACTTAGTGGCACGCTATCGCAAAGTTGATGAAGATTTCTTCGAGGAATTAGAGGAAGTGCTATTGCAGGCGGATGTTGGCTTTGAAACGGTTATGGAATTAATGGATAAGCTACGTTTTGAAGTGCAGCGCAAAAATATTAAAGATACAGCGGGCATTCAAACGCTAATTTCGGAAAAGCTTGTTGAAATTTATGAAGCTGGTGAAGAAAATTTAACAACGCTTAATTTGCAGCCAAAGGGTGAGTTAACAGTTATTTTATTCGTTGGTGTGAACGGTGTTGGAAAAACGACAACAATCGGTAAGCTAGCACATCGCCTAAAAACAGAAGGAAAAACAGTGATGCTTGCGGCAGGCGATACGTTCCGTGCGGGCGCGATTGACCAGCTGCAAGTATGGGGAGACCGCGTAGGCTGTGAAGTCATTAAACAAGCGGAAGGCTCAGACCCAGCAGCGGTTATGTATGATGCGATTCGTGCAGCAAAAAACCGCAATGCGGATGTGTTAATTTGTGATACGGCAGGGCGCTTACAAAACAAAGTAAACTTAATGAATGAGCTGGAAAAGGTACATCGTGTCATTTCTCGTGAAATTCCAGATGCGCCGCATGAAGTGTTGTTAGCACTTGATGCAACAACAGGTCAAAATGCGCTTGTCCAAGCACAGATGTTCAAGGAAGCAACAAATGTAACAGGTATCGTTTTAACAAAGTTAGACGGCACAGCGAAGGGTGGTATCGTATTAGCCATCCGCAATAAGTTGCATATTCCTGTGAAGCTTGTCGGCTTAGGAGAAAAAATGGATGATCTGCAACCATTTGATGCAGAGCGCTATGTTTATGGGCTATTTGCAGAAGGCTTGGAGAAAGAATTAGAACAAGTGGAAGACTAAAAGGTTGTCGGGCGAAGCTTTGCCCGACAATTTTTATGATTATAAGGAAAAAATTAGATTTAGTAGTTCAAAAGTAACGATCCGCTCAACGGACAGGTAAAAGCGCTCAACCAATTGCTAAATTCGCTCAACGAACAAAGAAATTCGCTCAACCAATCGCCGTTTTCGCTCGTTAAACATTCTTGACCAATTAGTTGAGGCAATCCTGCTGATATAAAGGGATTTCCCTTGACGGACTATTGGAAACATCATATGATACAAGAGAGAAATTATGAATGGAGAGAGTAAAATGCTATTGGAAAAAACGACACGCATGAATTTTCTCTTCGACTTTTATCAAGCATTACTGACGGATAAACAGCGCAGCTACATGGAGCTATATTATTTAGACGACCACTCATTAGGAGAAATTGCAGAATCTTATAAAGTGTCACGTCAAGCAGTTTACGATAATATACGTCGCACGGAAGCGATGCTTGAAGAATATGAGGATAAGTTACAGTTGTTGGTGAAATTTCAACAGCGTCAGCAAGTGCTTGAGCAGCTAACAAAGTCGCTACAGCAAGAGACGACAGTTGAAGAGCAATTGGCACTCATTGAGCAACTGAAAGAAGTAGAGTAGGGGGCAAACGGCGAATGGCATTTGAAGGATTAGCGGAACGGCTCCAAGGAACGATTCAAAAGATCACAGGTAAAGGGAAAGTAACGGAGCAAGACGTAAAAGAAATGATGCGTGAAGTCCGCATGGCATTAATTGAAGCGGACGTAAACTTAAAGGTTGTAAAAGCGTTTGTAAAAAAAGTAAGCGAGCGTGCAGTTGGCTCGGAAGTAATGAAAAGCTTAACACCTGGTCAGCAAGTTATTAAAATTGTACAAGATGAACTAACGGAGCTAATGGGTGGAGAGCAAAGCCCAATTAAATTTAATTCGAGACCACCAACTGTTATTATGATGGTCGGCTTGCAAGGTGCTGGTAAAACGACGACAACGGGTAAGCTCGCCAACGTGTTACGTAAAAAGTATAACCGTAAGCCGTTGTTAGTAGCGGCTGACGTGTATCGTCCAGCAGCGGTACAGCAGCTTGAAACATTAGGGAAGCAACTTGCACTACCTGTCTTTTCTTTAGGTACAGACATTTCGCCTGTGGAAATTGCGCGTCAAGCATTAGCACATGCGAAGGAAGAGCATTTAGATGTTGTGATTATTGATACAGCCGGCCGACTTCATATCGATGAAGAGCTAATGCAGGAACTGAAAGATATTCGTGCATTAAAAGAGCCTGACGAAGTATTTTTAGTTGTTGATGCCATGACAGGGCAAGATGCGGTTAATGTTGCGGAAAGCTTTAATGAAGCTGTCGGCATTACGGGCGTTGTGTTAACAAAGCTCGATGGGGATACGCGTGGTGGTGCGGCATTATCAATTCGTGCTGTAACGGAGAAACCAATTAAATTTGTTGGTATGGGCGAAAAGATGGATGCATTAGAGTCATTCCATCCAGAACGTATGGCAAGCCGTATTTTAGGTATGGGTGATGTGCTGTCATTAATTGAAAAAGCACAAGCAAATGTCGATATGGAAAAGGCGAAGGAACTTGAAGAGAAGTTTTTAACACAAAGCTTTACGTTTGACGACTTTATTGAACAAATACAGGCATTGAAACAAATGGGACCACTTGATGATTTGTTAAAAATGATTCCTGGCATGAATAAAATGAAAGGGATGGATAATGTTAAGGTCGATGAAAAGCAAATGGGGCGCATTGAAGCGATTATTTACTCGATGACACCAGCTGAAAAAACAAATCCTGAAATCATTAATTCAAGCCGTAAAAAGCGTATTGCACAAGGGTCAGGTACGTCCATTCAAGAAGTAAATCGCTTATTGAAGCAATTTGAAGATATGAAAAAAATGATGAAACAGATGACGGGAATGGGCTCTGGAAAAGGCAAGAAAAAGATGAAATTACCTGGTCTAGATTCATTATTTAAATAAAATTTTTAGGTGTTAAGAAAAAACACTTTACAAACAACACAATCATTGATAATATACTATCTTGTGTGAAACTTATTCGGAGGTGCTTTAAAAATGGCAGTTAAAATTCGCTTAAAACGTATGGGAGCTAAAAAATCTCCTTTCTATCGTATCGTAGTAGCTGACGCTCGTTCACCACGTGATGGTCGTCAAATCGAAACAGTTGGTACTTATAATCCACTAACAACACCAGCTACTGTAGCAATCGATGAAGAGAAAGCTCTTAAATGGTTAGCTGATGGTGCAAAACCATCTGACACTGTTCGTAACTTGTTCTCAGAGCAAGGCATTATGGAAAAATTCCATAACCAAAAATTCAATAAATAATCAGAGGTGACATCATATGCAGCAACTGATTGAAACAATCGTTAAACCGTTAGTCGATTACCCAGAGGAAGTCCGTATTGAGACGGATGAGAATGCCAATCGAATTGTTTATAAGCTTTTTGTTCATCCAGAGGATCGAGGAAAAGTCATAGGCAAGCAAGGTCGTGTCGCAAAGGCGATTCGAACAATTGTTTATTCAGCGGCGAGCAGTCACCGTCAGAAAAAGACTTACGTCGATATATTGGATGATTAAGAAATGACTGTCAGAAAAACAGGTTGCCCCTGCTTTTGCTGGCAGTCATTTTTTCGTATTTTAAAAAGAAAACAGTTGTTTGGAATGTCATGCATGTAGCATGCTTTGTAGATGGCTGTTTTTTGTTATAATAAAGTGAACCTTCAGTCAGTGGAGATTTTCTTCAACCCCTACTGATTGGTAATTACGGGATAAATAAAGATGATGATATAAGAGGTGTACAAGTATGGAATGGTTTAATGTAGGTCGTATCGTGAATACGCATGGTATACGTGGCGAGGTTCGTGTAATTTCAACGACGGATTTTGAGGATACGCGCTTTGCTATTGGCAATAAGCTAGCAGTATTTAAAAAGGATGAAAAGCGTCCGATTTGGGTGACAGTGGCAAGCGCTCGTCGCCATAAAAACTTTATTTTATTAACATTTGAAGGCATGGATAATATTAATTTAGTGGAGCCATTTAAAGAAGGTATACTAAAAGTAACGATGGACCAACTAGCAGACGATGAGCTTGAAGAAAACGAATATTATTACTTTGAAATTAAAGATTGTGAAGTTTTTTCAGAAGAAGGTGAACGCATCGGCGTCATTATAGATATTTTACAAACAGGGGCAAATGATGTATGGGAAGTAAAGGGTGCTAAAAAAATGCACTATATCCCTTATATTGAGGATGTTGTGAAAGAAATTGATATAGATAATAAAAAGATTATAATCCATGTGATGGAAGGCTTATTGTAATGAATATTCATGTGTTAAGCTTGTTTCCAGAAATGTTTGAAGGTGTGTTTAACTCCTCTATCTTAAAAAAAGCACAAGAAAAAGAAGCGGTAACCTTAGCTGTATCAGATATTCGTGATTTTAGTGAAAATCGCCATAAACAGGTGGATGACTATCCATATGGTGGAGGTGCAGGAATGGTATTAAAGCCTGAGCCGATGTTTCAAGCGGTAGAGAGTATTACTGCAGGGCGCAAGCCACGCGTTATTTTAATGTGCCCACAAGGTGAGCGTTTTACACAAAGAAAAGCGGAGGAGCTAGCGCAGGAAGAGGAGCTTGTGCTTTTATGTGGACATTATGAAGGCTATGATGAGCGCATACGGGAACATCTCGTAACAGATGAAATATCGATTGGTGATTTTGTTTTAACGGGTGGAGAGTTACCTGCCATGACGGTGATTGATGCGGTAGTGCGTCTATTGCCAGGCGTTCTTGGCAAAGCAGACTCCCATATCCAAGACTCTTTTTCTACAGGCTTATTAGAGCATCCGCATTATACCCGTCCTGCCGATTTTAAAGGGATGAAAGTGCCTGATGTATTGATCTCAGGCAATCATGCGAAAATCGATGAATGGCGTGAGGAGCAGTCTTTAAAACGCACATTGCTGCGTAGACCAGATTTATTAGAAGCGCTTGAATTAACGCCAAAGCAGCAAAAAGTACTCGAAAAATTAAAAAGTGAAATGTAAAGTAAAAAAGCTTGCAAGTCTATTTTATTTATGATAACATTCAATCTGTGCTTTTATGTAAAGCACTGAATTACGGTGTTCCGCTGTGGCCAAAAATGAGCGTGCATGAGCATCTGTCCAAGGAGAGAAAACAATGTCAAACATTATTACAGAAATCACAAAAGAACAACTTCGTTCAGATTTACCTTCATTCCGTCCTGGTGACACAGTTAAGGTACACGTAAAAGTTGTTGAGGGTACACGTGAGCGTATCCAATTATTCGAAGGTGTAGTTATTAAACGTCGTGGTGGCGGAATTAGCGAAACTTTCACAGTTCGTAAAATTTCTTACGGTGTAGGTGTTGAGCGTACTTTCCCAGTACACACACCAAAAATTGCTAAATTAGAAGTTGCTCGTCGTGGTAAAGTACGTCGTGCGAAACTTTATTACTTACGTGAATTACGTGGTAAAAAAGCTCGTATTAAAGAGCGTCGCTAATAGTTATGTAAAGAAAGGGGCTTGTAATGACAAGCTCTTTTTCTTTATTTTATAAGTGGATTGTTTTTTTGCGTGTCATCGCAATTTCGTATACAATAGTAATGGAAGAACGAGGGGGATATTCGCTTGGAACAAACAAAAAAAGAAAAAAATGAGCTCTTTGAATGGGCAAAGGCGTTACTCATCGCATTTGCTGTTGCAGCTATTATTCGTTATTTTTTATTCACACCCATCGTTGTAGATGGAGATTCGATGATGCCAACCCTTGAAAATGGCGATCGCATGATTGTGAATAAGATAGGTTATAAAATTGGTAGCCCTGATCGTTTTGATATCGTTGTATTTCACGCACCAGAGCAAAAAGATTATATAAAACGTGTAATTGGACTGCCGGGAGATCATGTTGAGTATAAAGATGATCAGCTTTATATTAACGGTGAACCAATTGATGAGCCTTATTTAGACAAATATAAAGCAGAAATTGTAGATGGTAACTTAACAGGTAACTTTAAATTACAAGACATTGTACAGTCGGATGTAATTCCAGAAGGTCATGTTTTTGTAATGGGAGATAACCGTCGTTTTAGTAAAGATAGCCGTCACATTGGTCTTGTAGATCAAAAAGAGATTATTGGAAATACGAATCTTATCTTTTGGCCAGTGAGCGATATAAAGATAGTGAAATAATAGGCTAAGGGGGCGTCTAAAAAATTTTAGAACGTTCCCTTTTTAAATAGGAGGATTTATTGTGACAATTCAATGGTTTCCAGGGCATATGGCAAAAGCACGCCGCCAAGTGTCGGAAAATTTAAAGCTTGTGGATATCGTGTTTGAGCTCGTCGATGCACGACTTCCGTTATCATCACGCAACCCGATGATTGACCAAGTCATTCATCAAAAACCGAGACTACTTATTTTAAATAAGCAAGATATGGCAGATGAAAGCGAAACGCGTAAATGGCTGCAATATTTTGACGAACAAGGTCATAAGGCGGTAGCAATTAATTCGCTTGAAGGTAAAGGCTTACAAGCTGTAACAAAAGCAGCGCAAGCCATTTTAGCAGATAAATGGGCGCGTATGAAGGCAAAAGGTATGAAGCCGCGTGCCATTCGTGCGATGATTGTCGGTATCCCAAACGTAGGTAAATCAACATTAATTAATCGTTTAGCGAAAAAAAATATTGCTAAAACAGGCAATACACCGGGAGTTACAAAGGCACAGCAATGGATTAAAGTTGCGAAGGAGCTAGAATTGCTCGATACACCAGGTATTTTATGGCCGAAATTCGAGGATCAAGAAATCGGCTATAAATTAGCGTTAACAGGTGCGATTAAAGATACGATTACCAATATGGAAGATTTAGCGGTATATGGTTTACGCTTTTTAGCGCTACATTACCCAGCACGAATGGAAGAGCGCTACAAATTAACGTTTGTGCATGAGGACCTAGTTGAAACATTCGATCATATCGGTCAGCTTCGCCGCGTGTTTGGACAAGGTGGCGAAATTGATTATGATCAAGTAGCAGAGCTTATTGTGCGTGACATTCGCAGTCAGCATTTAGGTAAGCTGACATTTGATTTTGTGGATGAAGAGTTGGAGAAGTAATATACTTGAGGCTATTCGGGAAGAGATTTTCTTTTCGAATAGCCTTTTTATGTAGGTTCGCTCAACGGACAAAAGAAATCGCTCAACCAAGTAGCAAATTCGCTCATCACATAGTGATTTTTCTACGGCTTAAGCATTGTCCATCATAAAAATAGAAAAAAACAAACCGATATACGTAATAGAGATGAGGTTATAAAACATGCAAACAATTAAAGAAATTACAGCTACTTTGAAAGCTGCTACACAATATGAGACATGGATGAAGACAATCCAGCAGGATGAACGTGCAGGTGTGCAAAAAGCATGGCAGCAGTTTTTAAAACGTATGGACAAGCAACAGAAGTTACAGCAGGAGCATGATGCTAAAATTGCTTTTGATGCGCAGTTTGGGCGGCTAGTTGCAGGTGTCGATGAGGCAGGGCGTGGACCGCTAGCAGGTCCTGTTGTGACGGCAGCAGTCATTTTACCTGAAAATTGTCAGGCGTTACTTGGTTTAAATGATTCAAAGCAATTATCAAAGGAAGTGAGAGAGCGTATGTGTGAGCTCGTAAAAGAGCATGCACTTAGCTACAATGTTCATTTTCAAAGTGCTAAAATAATTGATGAAATCAATATTTATGAAGCGACAAAACAATCAATGGCAATCAGTGTAGAAACATTAAACATCAGGCCAGATTTTGTCATAGCAGATGCGATGACGTTACCGATTGCTATACCACAACAGTCCATTATTAAAGGGGATGCGAAAAGCTTAGCGATTGCGGCAGCCTCTATTTTAGCGAAAACAGCGCGTGATCATTATATGGAAGAGCTTGCACAAAATTTTCCGCAATATGGCTTTGAGCAGCATGCAGGTTATGGAACGAAACAGCATTTAGAGGCCTTGGCTAAGTACGGGCCTACGATTCACCATCGAGCAAGTTTTGAGCCAATCAAATCTATGATTAAGGGGTGATTGTATGACATCTACATCATTTAATCCAGTTGCACAACAAACACAAGTGGCAATGACAAATCAACCGTTAACTTTAAAGCAAGGACAAATATTTCATGGCACGATTAAGCAGCTTTATCCTGATCAAATGGCAGAAATCCAAGTTGGTAACAATAAATTAGTGGCAAAATTAGAAGTGCCACTAAAAGTAGGCGATGCACATTTCTTTCAAGTGACGAATACGGCTGGCGCGCAAACCGAGTTAAAGGTTGTATCGAATCCGATGTCACCTACATTAACACCAGCACAGCAAATGACACAGCTGTTAGAAACGATGAATTTACCAAAAACAGCAGATATGCAACAAGTGCTAGGTCATTTTATGAAACAGCAGATGCCGATTTCAAGAGAGCAGCTTATACAGGCAGAGCAATGGATGAAAAACTTGCCTGAAGGTGTGTCGAAGCAAGACGCACTTTTAGCGATTCAACGCATGGTCGAATATAAAATGCCCTTTACGAATCAGGTGTTTCAAGCATTAGTACAAGGAGCAAAAACGGATGGCATGTCGACAGCGCTGCAAAATCTATTGCAGCAACTAGCAGGTGCGACAGGAGGAAATGAGCAACTAAAGGCATCTGTACTAGGGCAGTTGCAAACAATTGCGAAGCCTTTCGATGCGGAGCTTGGGGGGACAATGCTGGCGCGTGCTGTACAACTGTTAAGTGACCAAACTTCAAATATTAGTGAACGCTTGCAATCATTGCAGCTTCTCAAACAAGCAGGAGTGGTGCCACAAAATGCGACCTTGTCTAATTGGCAAGCACAACAAGCTCAGCGAGCACAAGCGCCATCCAATAGTGCGGGGCAATTAATTATGCAAATGTTACAAGCAAAACCTGAGCAAAGCAGTGCAATCGTTGAACAAGCGCGTGCTTTTATCACAAATGACAACCTGCTAACAACAGCACAAAAAGAACAACTACAGCAACTTGTTACACGCTTTTCACAGCTGCCACAAAGCAAGCAAGCACTTACGACTTTTGCTCAACAGTTGCAAACAGAGCTTGTAAAAGCATATGCGAACAATACAGCATCACAACTCTTTACGAAGAATGAGCAAGGGCTATCAACAAAAGAGCAAATCCTTTCCATGTTAAAGCCAGAGCTAACAGTAAATAATCAAGAGACGCTATTACGAAATCTGGTACAAGAAGCAAAAAATATGCAGCAACCTGCTATTCAATCACAGCTGACACAAGCGGATGCCCAGCTACAGTCAGCGGTCGATAGCAAGGCGATGGAGCAGGCGATGAAAACTGTATTAAAAGGGCTAGGTATAAGCTATGAGGCAACATTGCAAAATAAAGCGACAGATATGCAAGCTGTTGCCCAGCAATTAAAGCCGCAGCTATTAGCGCTTATTCAAGATACGACAACACCGCCAGCGCTACGTGATGCTGCGGAAATGGTAATGGCACGTATGAACGGTATGCAGCTTTTATCGGGTGAAAATGGGCACCAACACCAGCTTGTTATGCAAGTGCCGCTAGAGTTTTTCGGCAAGAAAATGGATGCTACTTTGCAATGGAATGGTCGCATGAAAGAGGATGGTAAAATTGATGCTAATTATGCGCGTGTTCTCTTTTATTTGCATATGGAATCTTTGCAGGAAACAGTCATTGATATGCAAGTGCAAAATCGCATCGTTACGGTGACCTTGTTTAATGATCATTTAGGTTTAGCACCATTAGCTGAACCATTAAAAAAATCTTTAAAAGAAGGGTTAGCAAGTAAGGATTATCAGTTATCGGCTGTCTTTATAAAGCAGTTTGAAAGTGCCGCACAAGAGCAGACTGAGCGCTCCACAAAAGAACATGTAGAGGAGCATAGTGGGGTGGATATTCGCGTATGAGTGAAAGAAAATATGTTAGAAAAGAAGCGATTGCTCTCTCTTATAATCCTGGTGAAAGTGCTGGTCCAAAAATAGTAGCAAAAGGAAAAGGGAAAATCGCAGAAAATATTTTAGAGCAGGCATCGTTGCACAATGTCCCTGTTCATGAAGACTCAAATCTTGTCGAATTATTGGGGCAGCTCGATTTAAACGAAACGATACCGGAGCAGCTATATCAAGCTGTGGCAGAGGTATTTGCCTTTATTTATCATTTGGATCGCCAGCACAATGAATTAAAACGACGCAATTAGCGTCGTTTTGCTGTGTTATAACAAATATCGCGATTATTTCGAGAATAATACAGTATAATTGATTGAAAATTCCGCATTAAAGACAATTATAGACATGAGCACAGTGTTTGTATAAAATAGATGATGGTAATTAAAATAATATCCAAATTGTCTGATAGGAGGATGGATTATGAATATCCATGAGTATCAAGGGAAGGAAATCTTGAGAAAGTATGGCGTTGCTGTACCGAAAGGAAAAGTAGCGTTTTCTCCAGATGAAGCTGTGAAAGTAGCGAAAGAATTAGGCGCTAACGTAACAGTTGTAAAAGCACAAATCCACGCAGGTGGCCGCGGTAAGGCGGGCGGTGTTAAAATCGCGAAAAATCTCGATGAAGTACGCACTTACGCAAAAGAGCTACTTGGTAAAATATTAGTAACACACCAAACAGGTCCAGAAGGTAAAGAAGTAAAGCGTCTTTACATTGAAGAAGGATCAGATATTCGCAAAGAATATTATTTAGGTTTAGTACTTGATCGTGCTACTTCTCGTGTAACTTTAATGGGTTCTGAAGAAGGCGGTATGGATATTGAAGAAGTGGCAGAAAATACGCCAGAAAAAATCTTCAAAGAAGTAATCGACCCTGTAACAGGCTTAACAGGCTTCCAAGCACGTCGCATGGCATTCAACATGAATATTCCAGCGAAATTAGTAAATAAAGCGGTTAAATTAATGCTAGGTTTATACCAAGCGTTTGTAGAAAAAGATGCGTCAATCGTTGAAATCAACCCATTAGTTGTAACTGGTGATGATGATGTAGTAGCACTTGATGCGAAATTCAACTTCGATGCAAACGCATTATACCGTCATAAAGACATCGTTGAATTACGTGACTTTGACGAGGAAGATGCAAAAGAAATCGAAGCATCTAAATATGATTTAAGCTACATCTCTTTAGATGGTAACATCGGCTGTATGGTTAACGGTGCTGGTTTAGCGATGGCAACAATGGATACAATCAGCTATTATGGCGGCCAACCGGCTAACTTCCTTGACGTTGGGGGCGGCGCTACAGCAGAAAAAGTAACAGAAGCATTTAAAATCATCCTATCTGATGAAAATGTAAAAGGTATTTTCGTTAACATTTTCGGCGGTATTATGAAGTGTGACGTAATTGCAGAAGGCGTTATCGAAGCGACGAAGCAAGTAGGGTTAACGATTCCATTAGTAGTACGTTTAGAAGGTACAAACGTAGACCTTGGTAAAAAATTATTAAACGAATCTGGTTTAAATATCGTCGCAGCGGACTCAATGGCTGATGGCGCACAAAAAATCGTAGGACTTGTAGGCTAAGGAAGGTAGGGAGAATCAATGAGTGTTTATATTAATAAAGACACGAAAGTAATCGTACAAGGGATTACGGGTGAAACAGCCCTTTTCCATACAAAGCAAATGCTTGAATACGGTACAAAAATCGTAGCTGGTGTTACACCAGGTAAAGGCGGTTTAGAAGTTGAAGGTGTACCAGTATTTAACACTGTAGAAGAAGCAGTAAAAGCAACAGGCGCAAACGTATCCGTTATTTACGTACCAGCACCATTCGCAGCAGATGCGATTATGGAAGGTGTAGATGCTGGATTAGATATGGCAATTTGTATTACAGAGCATATTCCTGTTCTTGATATGGTGAAAGTAAAGCGCTATATGGAAGGCAAGAAAACACGCTTAGTAGGACCAAACTGCCCAGGTGTTATTACTTCTGACGAATGTAAAATCGGTATTATGCCAGGCTATATCCATACAAAAGGTCATGTTGGGGTTGTATCTCGTTCAGGTACATTAACTTATGAAGCAGTACACCAATTATCACAAGAAGGTATTGGCCAATCAACAGCAGTTGGTATCGGTGGTGACCCTGTAAATGGTACAAACTTTATCGATGTATTATCAGCTTTCAATGATGATCCAGACACATATGCAGTTGTCATGATTGGTGAAATCGGTGGTACAGCGGAAGAAGAAGCGGCTGAATGGGTAAAAGCGAACATGACAAAACCTGTAGTAGGCTTTATCGGTGGTCAAACAGCACCTCCAGGCAAACGTATGGGACATGCTGGTGCGATTATTTCAGGTGGTAAAGGTACAGCTGCTGAAAAAATCAAAGCAATGAACGCAGCAGGTATTGAAGTAGCAGACACACCATCTGTTATCGGTGAAACTTTAATTCGTGTAATTAAAGAAAAAGGCTTATACGATAAATGTAAAACACATTAATTTGGAGCGAGTGCATAGTAGCACTCCATTCAAATTTGGACAAGACGTAATTGATTACTGTAGAAGGTGTAGCACATTTTGTGCTACACTTTTTTATATAGCTATCCCCATAAGCTATGCTCTGCTCCTGCGGTTACTCATCGCAGAAAATATTGCTATGTGGTCATACTACTTTCACTAAGGAGTGACGACATGCAAAGTCAAGAAGAAATACAGCAATTATTAGCGTTACACTATGTTTATCCTCTACCGTTAAATAAACTTCAGCGCCTATTATATGAAATAGAAACATTGCAACAATTACCACTTATTTCAGCAAAAGAGCTTGCAAAAATACTTCAAATTCAACTACAAACCGCTCAAACATTACAAATAAATTATAACAAGGCAGTAAAAACGTCGTTTAAGGCGTATTATGAGCAGTGTAGTATACATGCGATACCTTTTCTGAGTGAACACTACCCGAAAAGCTTATTGCAGCTTCACGACGCTCCTACAGTCATTTATGCGAGAGGGCGACTTGATTTATTGCAGCAAATACGAAAAATCGCTTGTATTGGCTCGCGCAATGCGACAAATTATTCTACAATTGCTTTACAATCCATATTGCCGCCTTTAATTGCTGAGCAATATGTCATTGTGAGTGGGCTGGCAAAAGGCGCAGACACGCTAGCACATCGTATGACGATTGAGTTAGGCGGTCAGACGATTGCGGTTGTTGGACATGGTTTTGCGCATATCTATCCAAAGGAAAATAAACAGCTCACTGCTAAAATTGCTGAGGAGCATTTATTACTGACAGAATATCCACCATATATGGGTCCGAAGAAATGGCATTTTCCGATGCGTAATCGAATTATTAGTGGCTTAAGCTGTGCTTTAGTCGTAACGGAAGCCGCTATGAAAAGTGGTACCCTTATTACAACAGATCACGCATTAGAGCATGGTAAAGATGTTTTTGTGGTACCAGGACCGATTCATTCAGAGCAATCGAAAGGAACGAATAATTTATTAAAAGAAGGCGCAATTCCTGTATGGAATGGGCAACAAATTGTTGAAGAGTTGCAAATGTTTCAAATGAAATATTGAAAAAAAGTTGCATTCTCTGTCAATCTGTTATACATTTTGCAACAGGTATGCTTTGTATTTCACAAAAATTGTGGAATCAATTAAGCTTTGGCTAACCCATATCCAGGGCTTTCCGTTAAGCCCAATTAAATCCGTGTTATCCATCAGGGCTTTATTCACAAAGCAATAATCAATTACGCCAATTAAAAGGGAATGGAAATACCATGGCGTATTAACTATAAAATAAGTAACCTCTCTAAGGGGGAAAGAAATGAATGGCAGATTATTTAGTAATAGTGGAATCGCCTGCAAAGGCAAAAACAATTGAACGATACTTAGGTAAAAAATATAAAGTAAAGGCTTCTATAGGACATGTGCGTGATTTACCGCGCAGCCAAATGGGCATTGATACCGAAAATAACTATGAGCCTAAGTATATTACCATACGTGGTAAAGGTCCTGTTTTGCAGGAATTAAAAACGGCAGCAAAAAAAGTGAAGAAAATTTATCTCGCAGCTGACCCCGATCGCGAAGGTGAAGCGATTGCGTGGCATTTAGCAACAGCTTTAAATATTGATATTGAGTCAGATTGTCGCGTTGTTTTTAATGAAATTACGAAAGATGCAATTTTAGAATCCTTCAAACATCCGCGCCCGATTAATTTAGATTTAGTAGATGCACAACAAGCAAGACGTATTTTAGATCGCCTTGTTGGTTACAATATTAGCCCAATTTTATGGAAAAAAGTGAAAAAAGGCTTATCTGCTGGACGTGTGCAATCTGTTGCACTGCGTTTAATTATTGATCGAGAAAATGAGATTACCCACTTTGTCCCAGAGGAATATTGGACGGTTGAAGGATTATTTGAAAAAAACAAAAAGCAATTTGATGCGCTTTATTACGGTGATGGAGCAGAGAAGATTAAGCTGACAAATGAAGAGCAAGTGAAGGCGATATTAAAAAACATCAAAGGTGATCATTTTAGCGTAACAGATGTCATTAAAAAGGAACGCAAGCGCAATGCAGCACCTGCCTTTACTACTTCCTCATTACAACAAGAGGCGGCACGTAAGTTGAATTTCCGTGCAAAGAAAACAATGATGCTTGCACAGCAGCTATATGAAGGTATTGACATTGGGAAAAAAGAAGGCACTGTTGGTTTAATCACATATATGCGTACAGATTCAACACGTATCTCAGAAACGGCAAAGGCCGAGGCGATGCAATATATAGATACGAAATACGGAAAAGACTATATTGCGACAGAGCCGAAGCAAACGAAAAAGCAATCGAATGCACAGGATGCGCACGAAGCAATTCGTCCGACAAGTACAATGCGCACACCGGAGGATTTAAAGGCGGTGTTAAGCCGAGATCAGTTACGTCTATATCGACTTATTTGGGAGCGATTTATCGCGAGCCAAAT
Organism: Metasolibacillus meyeri; assembly: GCF_003049505.1. GTDB lineage: Bacteria > Bacillota > Bacilli > Bacillales_A > Planococcaceae > Metasolibacillus > Metasolibacillus meyeri. The sequence goes on along the minus strand of NZ_PYWN01000002.1, from coordinate 36,138 downwards.
GGCACCGGCTATTTTAGATACGGTTTCTGTTGATTTATTAAATGAAAATGTGAAATTCCGAGCAAACGGTTCACATGTGAAATTCCCTGGCTTTATGAAACTGTATATAGAAGGTACAGATGATCAAACGGAAGAAACGACAAAGCTTTTACCAGAGATGGAAATTGGTGATAAAGTAAAAACGTTAGAAATTGAACCAAAGCAACATTTTACGCAACCACCCCCTCGTTACTCAGAGGCTCGTTTAGTAAAAACGTTAGAAGAGCTAGGTATCGGTCGACCTTCCACGTATGCACCTACGTTAGATACAATCCAAAAGCGCGGCTATGTACAGCTTGATGCGAAACGTTTTGTACCTACTGAGTTAGGAGGAATCGTACATCAGCTTGTATTTGAATTCTTCCCTGAAATATTGAACATCGAATTTACGGCGAAAATGGAGCAAGATCTTGACGGTGTAGAAGAGGGTATGACAAATTGGGTACAAGTCATCGATGCTTTTTATAAGGACTTTGAAAAGCGTGTTGAGTATGCAGATGAAGCGATGGAGAAAATCGAAATCAAAGATGAGCCTGCTGGAGAAGACTGTGAAAAATGTGGTGCGCCAATGGTATTTAAACTGGGGCGTTACGGCAAGTTTATGGCATGCTCCAATTTCCCAGATTGCCGCAATACGAAGGCAATTGTCAAGCCGATTGGGGTGCAATGTCCTACATGTAAAGAAGGGGAGATTGTTGAGCGTAAAAGTAAAACAAAAAGGTTGTTTTACGGCTGTAACCGTTACCCGGAATGCGAATTCGTTTCATGGGATAAGCCAATTAATCGACCATGTCCAAAATGTAGCTCATTGTTAATTGAAAAGAAACTGAAAAAGGGTGTACAAATTCAGTGTACGAATACGGATTGTGATTATGAGGAAACACCATCACAATAGAAAGTTGGTAAGTATATGTCAGAGAAAATAGTAAACGTTATTGGTGCAGGACTAGCTGGTAGTGAAGCGGCATGGCAAATTGCGCAGCGCGGTATCAAAGTTCGTCTTTATGAAATGCGTCCAGTAAAGCAAACACCTGCTCACCATACGGATAAATTTGCGGAGCTTGTATGTTCAAACTCGTTGCGTGCTAATACGTTAACAAATGCGGTAGGCGTGATTAAAGAGGAAATGCGCATGCTCGATTCGGTCATTATGAAAGCGGCAGATAATTGTTCTGTACCAGCAGGGGGAGCATTAGCTGTAGACCGTCATGAATTTGCAGGCTATGTAACGGAAGCAGTGAAAAATCATCCGTTAGTAGAAGTAATTCATGAGGAAGTTACTGAAATTCCAGAAGGCATTACGGTCATTGCGACAGGCCCTTTAACATCACAAGCATTGGCGGAAAAAATTCAAGCTTTAACAGGTGAAGATTATTTATACTTCTATGATGCGGCAGCGCCAATCATTGAAAAAGATTCAATTGATATGGACAAAGTATATTTAAAATCACGCTATGACAAAGGGGAAGCAGCTTATTTAAATTGTCCGATGACAAAGGAAGAGTTTGACCGCTTCCGTCAAGCGTTGATCGAGGCGGAAGTAGTACCGCTAAAGGAATTCGAAAAGGAAATTTATTTCGAAGGCTGTATGCCAATTGAAGTAATGGCGGCACGTGGTGAAAAAACAATGCTATTTGGACCGATGAAACCAGTTGGATTAGAAGACCCAAGAACTGATAAGCGCCCATATGCAGTTGTTCAATTACGTCAAGATGATGCGGCAGGTACTTTATACAATATTGTTGGTTTCCAAACACATTTGAAATGGGGGCCACAAAAGGAAGTATTGCAGCTAATCCCAGGCTTAGAAAATGTGGAAATTGTACGCTATGGTGTGATGCATCGTAACACATTTATCAATTCACCAAAAGTGCTAACAAAAACGTATCAATTAAAAGCACAGCCCAATATTTTCTTTGCGGGTCAAATGACAGGTGTAGAAGGCTATGTTGAATCAGCTGGAAGTGGTTTAATTGCAGGTATTAATGCGGCACGCTTAGCGAAAGGTGAGGAGCTATTATATTTCCCTGAGGAAACGGCACTTGGCTCAATGGCACGTTACATTACAGAAGCGGCTTCGAAAAACTTCCAACCGATGAATGTCAACTTCGGCCTGTTCCCAGAATTAGGTGAACGTATTAAATCAAAAGCAGAACGCGCAGAGCGCCATGCGAATCGAGCATTAGAAACAATTCGTAATTTTGTGAATTCAAGAACAATTTAATTGCGAAAAAGCCCTTTGAATTGTATAATTTGAAGGGCTTTATCTCATATGAAATGTAAACGTCATTCAAGTAGACAAAAACAATCAATCAAAAGGTTTGTCATGCAATTGACAAAATCGATTGATTTTTTAAAATTCATGCACATTTTACTTGCTAATTTATTTGTTACGGTATAGTGTCAGTATGTAATTAACTTACTCCGCTCAAGGAGGCTACGCTATGTTAAATCAACAAAATGAATTGCTGCATCAATTTATTCGTTATGTGCAAATTGAAAAAAACTTTTCTGTGCACACAGTGCGAGAATACGAAACGGATATTCAGCATTTTTTGGCGTTTTTACAGACGGAAGGCATTGAGGATTTACAAGTTGTTGAATATATTCATGCAAGATTGTATGTGACAAAGCTCTATGAGGAGAAAAAAGCTAGAGCATCTATTTCTAGAAAAATATCAGCAATCCGCTCATTTTTCCGCTTTTTACATAGAGAATTTAATTTGGACGACTCATCTTTTCGATCATTGTATCATCCGAAAAAAGAGGAACGGCTTCCAAACTTTTTTTATGAGGAGGAGCTAACGCAATTATTTGAAGCGAATCAAGGTCAAGACTTTCAGTCACTTCGCAATATTGCTTTACTTGAGCTGCTTTATGCAACAGGTATTCGAGTCAGTGAATGTACAGCATTAGAACTAACGCATATTGATTTTCATTATTCAATATTACGTGTAATGGGGAAAGGGCGTAAGGAGCGTATTGTACCGTTTGGTGAGTATGCACATGTAGCGCTACAAACCTATATTGAAGAGGCGCGACCACATATAATGAAAAATGCGAATCATGCGCATCTTTTTGTCAATATGAGAGGTGGAGAACTTACCCCTCGTGGTGTACGTCACATATTAAGTGAGATGGTGAAGAAAGCAAGCTTGCATACAAAACTTTATCCACATATGCTTAGACATTCATTTGCCACACATTTATTAAATAATGGCGCAGATATGCGTACGGTGCAGGAGTTATTAGGACACGCACATCTTTCCTCGACGCAAGTGTATACACATGTGACGAAGGAGCATTTGCGCAAAACGTATATGAATACACATCCAAGAGCTTAAGGAGGAATCTTTATGGGGCAAATACATGCAACAACGATTTTTGCCGTACATCACAATGGTGGTTGTGCAATGGCTGGAGATGGTCAAGTTACTCTAGGAAATGCTGTTGTGATGAAGCATACAGCAAGAAAGGTCAGACGTCTGTTTAATGGCAAGGTATTAGCTGGCTTTGCTGGCTCAGTGGCAGATGCCTTTACGTTGTTTGAGATGTTTGAAGGAAAGCTAAACGAGTATAATGGCAATTTGCAGCGTGCGGCGGTAGAAGTAGCAAAGCAGTGGCGCGGCGATAAAATGTTGCGTCAATTAGAGGCAATGCTACTAGTGATGGATCAATCAACTTTACTTCTTGTATCTGGGACAGGTGAAGTCATCGAGCCAGATGATGGTATTTTAGCAATTGGTTCAGGTGGCAACTATGCGTTATCTGCTGGGCGCGCTTTGAAAAAGCACGCAGGTGAGCATTTAACCGCACAGCAAATAGCGGAAGCAGCGTTAACGACAGCAGCTGATATTTGTGTATTTACAAATCATAATATTATCGTGGAGGCGCTATAATGACGACTAATTTAACGCCAAGACAAATTACAGAGCATTTAAATCGTCACATTGTTGGGCAAAATGATGCGAAACGTGCAGTAGCCATTGCACTCCGTAATCGCTATCGCCGTTCTTTATTGAATGATGAAATGAAAAACGAAATTATTCCCAAAAACATTTTAATGATTGGACCAACTGGTGTTGGTAAAACGGAAATCGCAAGACGTATTGCCAAATTGACGAAGGCGCCATTCATTAAAGTGGAAGCGACAAAGTTTACAGAAGTAGGCTATGTTGGGCGAGATGTAGAATCAATGGTGCGAGATTTAGTGGAGGCTTCATTGCGTCTTGTGAAAGAGGAAATGCTAGCGATGGTGCAAGATGAAGCGGAAAAGCTAGCAAATCAAGCGATCGTGAAATTACTTGCACCCTCAAAAAAGAAAGCGAAAATGCAGCAAAATCCACTCGAAATGTTTTTCGGGCAAAAACAGGAACAAGCTGAGCAGGACAATCCAGCAGAAGAAGCAGAAGTGCGCTCTCATCGTAGCCAAATTGCAGCTGATTTAGCAGCAGGTAAGCTTGAAAGTCAGTGGGTAACAATCGAAGTAACAGAGCAGGCAGCACCGTTAATGGATATGCCAGGAATGGAAATGCAAATGAGCGGTATGCAAGATATGCTGGCAAATTTAATGCCTAAAAAGACGAAAAAGCGCAAAGTGCAAGTGAAGGATGCGCGTCGTATTTTAGCATTAGAAGAGGCAAATAAATTAATCGATACAGATGAATTAACAGCAGAAGCAATCTATCGTGCTGAACAAACAGGCATAATTTTCATCGATGAAATTGATAAAATTGCCAGCAAAGATAGCGGCTCCTCTGCAAATGTTTCGCGTGAAGGCGTACAACGAGATATTTTACCAATTGTTGAAGGCTCTACTGTAACGACAAAATACGGACCTGTTAAAACGGATTATATGTTATTTGTTGCAGCAGGTGCTTTCCATATGTCGAAGCCGAGCGACTTAATTCCAGAATTGCAAGGGCGTTTTCCAATTCGTGTAGAGCTGGAAAAGCTAACAAAGGAAGATTTTGTACGTATTTTACAAGAGCCTGACCAATCGCTTATTTTGCAATATCAGGCACTTTTAGAAACGGAAAATGTAACGATTGAATTTTCAGATGAAGCAATTGATTACATTGCCGAAATTGCAACGGAAGTAAACCAAGAGACGGATAATATTGGCGCAAGGCGCTTGCATACGATTTTAGAGCGCTTGCTAGAGGAGCTATCTTTTGAAGCTTCTGAAATTGCACCAGCACATATTGAAATTACCCCTGTCTATGTGGAACAGAAATTAGGGAATATTGTGAAAAATAAAGATTTATCACAATTTATCTTATAGCTCATGTCATTTTTGTACAAAATGTATTTATCTTTACAATATTAAAAAACATAGATAATTGCTATAAATTATAAAAACCTTTAGAATATTACGTAAATATAGAAATAGCCTTAGGAGGACTATAGAAAATGAATTTATTATCAAAAACAAGAAAGATTAATGCAATGCTTCAAGCCACTGCTGGAAAGCCGGTAAATTTTAAAGAGATGGCGGATACATTAGGCGATATTATTGACTCTAACGTCTTCATCGTTAGTCGTAAAGGTAAGCTTTTAGGCTTATCAATTCACCAACAAATCGAAAATGAGCGCGTTAAGAAAATGTTTGCAGAGCGTCAATTTCCAGAAGAGTATACACAAAACTTATTTAACATTACAGAAACATCTCCAAACTTAGATATAAACAATGAACACACAGCATTCCCAGTTGAAAATAAAGATTTATTTGCATCTGGCTTAACGACAATTGTTCCGATTATTGGCGGTGGTGAGCGTTTAGGAACGTTGATCCTTGCACGTATAAACGATCAGTTTAGTGATGATGACTTGATTTTAGCTGAGTATGGCGCGACTGTAGTTGGTATGGAGATTTTACGCGAAAAAGCGGAGGCAATTGAAGAAGAGGCTCGTTCAAAAGCAGTTGTACAAATGGCAATTAATTCATTATCGTACTCTGAGCTTGAAGCAATTGAGCATATTTTTGAGGAATTAGATGGTCATGAAGGATTACTTGTGGCTTCAAAAATTGCAGATCGTGTAGGTATTACGCGTTCAGTTATTGTAAATGCATTACGTAAATTAGAGTCTGCGGGCGTAATCGAATCCCGTTCTTTAGGTATGAAAGGCACTTATATTAAAGTACTTAATGATAAATTCCTATTAGCATTAGCTGAAATTAAAATGAAGTAAAAAACAGTGGGGTATTTTACACCCCACTGTTTTTTTACGAAGGCAGATGGACAGTCTATATAAAGCTGATTTTTAACCAATGGGATGTTGGTCATACAAACATTTTCATAGGATGTGAGGTTATTAGCCTTAACAATTTAAAGGGATAAGAAAACCCCTCTTAACTTGAAGATTTACTTTATGCTATTATTAGGCAAAGGTTTTCGTTTGAAAATTCAGATTAATTGCCGCGATTTTAATGTTAAAAGCATCAAAAAACTTCTGTAATAGTCACAAGAGGTTTTTTTTCATATAGTCCTAACAGTCTGGTGTAAAAAATGGGTTTATTGGTTTACTTTTTGCAGAATGAATAATGGTGAAAACCTCATTATTGATAATATTCGTGTAAGTATGATAATAAAATGATATTTTCCAATAAAATACATTTAAAGCATTAAATAATATATAGAATGAAATGGAACAAAATAGTTCTTATTAACTATCTAAAAAAGCTAAAAGACAATAGACACTATGGAGTAACTTAATTACAATTAAACTATTAAAACTATTATCGAAATGTGACGAATACCCTACATATGATAAAGAGGTGAATGGTATGGATTTATTTGGTGGAACAATTCGTAATTTAGAAAATGGTCTTTCATATGCGACCTTAAAAAATAAAACAATTGCTAACAATATAGCCAATGTCGATACGCCAAATTATAAGGCGAAAGATGTAAGCTTTAAAAGTATGCTAGAAAATGCAAAGTTATCAACGATTACTGCAAATAAAAATGATATTCGACATTATGATTTTGATGCAGAGCAGTTCCAGTCAGGTGTATTTGATTATGCAAATTTACGAGCTCGTCATAATGGAAATGGTGTAAATATGGATGCAGAGCAAGCAAAATTAGCTGAAAATACAATCTACTATAATGCACTGATTGACCGTGTAAACGGGAAGTTGAATACATTAAATACAGTAATTAAAGGAGGGAAGTAAGGATGACAATTTTTCATAGTATGAATACAACTGCTTCCGCTTTAACGGCGCAACGTTTACGTATGGATGTTATTTCTTCAAATATGGCAAATGTCGACACAACACGCGCAAGGCAGGTAAATGGTGAATGGGAGCCATATCGTCGAAAAACAGTTACTTTAACAGCAAAAGAAGGGCAGTTTTCAAACTTCCTAAATGTAGCGATGGGAAAAACGGCCAAACATGGTGTTGGAAATGGCGTAAAAGTGTCGCGCATTAATGAAGATAACGAAACACCATTTAAACTTGTATATGATCCGACACATATTGATGCTGATGAAAATGGCTATGTAAGAATGGCTAATGTAGACCCGTTAAAAGAAATGGTTGATTTAATTTCGGCAACACGCTCTTATGAAGCGAACGTAACGGTATTTAATGCGAACAAATCGATGCTAACGAAAGCTTTAGAAATAGGTAAATAATATATTTGGAAGGAAGGGTGAGAATACATGGCGATTAGCTCTATATCGATGCTTACTCCAACGCAAGGGTTACAGGAGCCCAATAAGCTAACTACAACACCTTATGAAGCGCAGCAAAACTTTGCTGCAACGCTAAAAGAGGCAATTGCGCAGGTGAATACAGCACAAATTCAATCAGACGCAATGACAAATAAATTAATTAATGGCGGCAACGTGGATTTACATGAGGTAATGATTGCTGCACAAAAGGCGAGCATTACGCTAAATGCAACAATGGAAATTCGCAATAAAGCGGTTGAGGCTTACCAAGAAATTATGCGAATGAGTGTGTAATAAACTGATACAACGAAGCGAATTTACCTTGATTCAGCAGATTGTTTTGTGCCGCAATATAAGGCATTAGGTACATAAAGCTCTAACTTCTATGGGCACTTAATAGCATACTTTTTAATTTAACAGGTATTTAAAGTCTCCTGAATCAAGCTAAAGCCTTTGACAGGTTAATTTTGACAAAGGTTAGCGGAGGCGTAATGGCTTATAGCATTCACTATTACCGGAGGATCCATAATGAATGAACGACTGACAAAAATCAAAACCGACTCGACCAATTTTTGGTCAAGCCGTACAAAAAAACAAAAAGGCGCAATCTTTGGTGCACTTATAGCGATTATTGCATTTGCAAGTGTGCTTACATATTTTTCAACAAGAACAGAAATGGTACCGATGTATACGGGCTTATCACAAGCTGAAGTTGGAAAAATTCAAGAGGTTTTAGCAGCTGACGGCGTTACATACGAAATCACACCAGGCGGTACCAATATTTTAGTGCCAGCGAAACAAGCAGATGCGCTAAAAGTATCATTAGCAACTCAAGGTTTTCCGCAGTCCGGTGGGATAAGTACGTCATTTTTTGCTGAGAATGCAGGATTTGGAATGACAGATAATGAATTCGATGTTTTAAAGCTTGCTGCGCTAGAAACGGAAGTTGCAGATTTGCTAAAGCAAGTTGCTGGTGTCAACGGTGCTACTGTAAAAATCACTTTACCAAAGCAAGGTGTCTTTTTACCTGATGGTCAAGGAGAATCGACAGCGGCAGTTATATTAACCACAGCCCCTGGACAGCAATTTACAGATGAAAACATCAGAGCGTTATATGGTTTAGTTGAGAAAAGCGTGCCAAATTTAACGCCAGAAAATATTCGAATCGCAAATCAATATGCAGAACGTTATGATTTGGATGCAGCTGTATCTGGTAATGGCTCTGTAGCTACCCCTGATGGACAAATGCAATTCAAAAAAGCGTTTGAACGCGATTTACAGCGAGAAGTGCAAAGCCTGCTTGGTACATTAGTAGGACCAAATAATGTACTTGTATCTATTACTTCTGACATCGATTTTAAACAGGAAAACCGTCAGGAAAACCTTGTAGAGCCTGTTGATGAAGAAACGATGTCAGGTATTGCAATCAGTGCACAGCGTATTACAGAAACGTATACAGGTACTGGAGCCACAGCTACTGGTACGCCTGAAGCAGGACAAGTAACCGATAATTTCACAGATTATGTAGAGGGTGCTGTAGGTAACGGTGACTATGAGCGAACAGAAGAGAAAATTAATAATGATGTCAATCGTATTCATAGAGCCATTCAAGAGGCGCCTTATAAAATTCGTGATATTGGTGCGGTAGTAGCCGTAGATTTACCAGAAGACATGGTAGCATCATCAGAGGAAATTGTTGCAAATATTACAGAAATGTTAAATCGAGTTATTCGTACATCCATCGATAAAGAAGCTGGTGGTGATTTATCGGATGAAGAGCTTGCAAATAAAATCTTTGTAACGGTACAGCCATTCTTAGGGAATAATGCTGTAGCAGAGCCAGAAACATCTGTTATCCCATGGTGGGTTTGGGTAATTGGTGGCGTGTTATTAGTGGCAATTGCATTGCTAGTATTCTTCATTTTACGTTCACGTAAACGTCAAGAAGAAGAGGAATTATCAGCAATTGAAGAGCAACAGGAAAAAATTATTGTTGAAGATATTGCAGATGAAAAAGAAACAGAAGCGACAGTGCGTCGTAAGCAGCTTGAGAAAATGGCAAAAGAAAAACCAGACGATTTCGCGAAGTTGCTGCGTAGCTGGATTGCTGAGGATTAATTGGAGGGTTGGCTATGTCTAAGAAAGATAAAGAATTAACAGGAAAGCAAAAAGCTGCCCTACTATTAATTTCATTAGGACCAGAAGTGTCGGCTTCGGTATATAAACACTTAAGCGAAGAAGAGATAGAACGTTTAACATTGGAAATTTCAAGTGTTAAAAAAGTTGAATCACATATGAAAGAAGAAATTATCGAGGAATTTCACAATATCGCATTAGCGCAAGACTACATTACACAAGGTGGTATTGGTTACGCAAAAACAGTTTTAGAAAAGGCATTAGGAAGCGATCAAGCACAAGCGATTTTAAATCGTTTAACATCATCGCTACAAGTAAGACCCTTTGATTTTGCACGTAAAGCGGATCCAGCTCAAATTTTCAATTTTATTCAAAATGAGCATCCACAAACAATCGCTTTAATTTTATCTTATTTAGAACCAGGGCAGGCGGGGGTCATCTTATCCTCACTACCACAAGAGGTTCAGGCAGATATTGCAAAGCGTATTGCAATGATGGATTCGACATCACCAGAAGTCATTAGTGAAATTGAGTCTGTTTTAGAGCGCAAGCTATCTTCTACTGTGACGCAGGATTACACTGAAACAGGTGGCGTTGATGCAGTTGTGGAAGTGCTTAGTGGTGTGGATCGTCAAACAGAGAAAACGATTTTGGATGCACTCGAAATCCAAGATCCAGAATTGGCAGAGGAAATCAAGAAGCGTATGTTCGTATTCGAAGATATTGTTACGCTTGATAACCGTTCAATTCAACGCGTTATTCGCGATTGCGAAAATGAAGACTTATTATTATCTATGAAAGTTTCTTCTGATGAAGTAAAAGATATTATTTTCCGCAATATGTCACAGCGTATGGCAGAGACATTTAAAGAGGAAATGGAAATTATGGGGCCGGTACGTTTACGGGATGTAGAGGATGCACAATCTCGTATTGTAGCAGTTATTCGTCGCTTAGAAGACGCAGGAGAAATTATTATAGCTCGTGGTGGAGGAGATGACGTCATTGTCTAGAATTATTCGCTCTATACAAGCACAGTCAACTGAAGCAGAGCAAGGTGTTAAAATTGAAATTAAAGATTTTTTTCAACCAACATCTTTTCAAGGAGATCATCAAACAGAAGATTTTGAAAATCTGACGTTAGAAAATATTCATGCAGAACGTGAAATATATTTAGCCGAGGCTAGGCGACAAATTGAATTTGAGCGTCGACAGTTGGAACAATATCGCGATGAACAGTTGCAAGCAATTGAGCAACTAAAACAGATTTGGCAGGAAGAGAAACTCGTGCTTGAGCAGCAGGCCCATGAAGAAGGATTTGCTGCTGGCTATGAGGAAGGGATACAAAAAGCGAATGCAGCGATGGAGCAGTCACTTGCAATGACTAATGAAACGATGATGCAGGCACAGCAAAATGCGCAAAAGTACATCGATGATCAAGAATTTGTTGTATTGGAATTAGCCTTAACAGCAGCTGAACGCATTATAGGTGTCTCACTTGAACGAGATGATGAGCTGTTTACTGCCATCGTCAAGCGTGGCTTAAAAGAAGCACGTGAAATGAAAGAAATCAAAATATACGTGGCGCCGATATATTATGAACTAATTACGAAAAATCGTGATGAATTGGCGGAAATGTTCCCACCAGATGTTCCCTTATTGATTTTTGTAAATGAAGATTTAGAAAATACCGAAAGCTATATTGAAACGAATCATGGACGTATTGTCATATCAATTGATGAACAGCTACATGAACTGCGTTTAAAGCTTAATGAAATTTTAACAAGCAAGGACTGATATGGATGAAGACGGCTCAATTAATTGAACATATACCCAATCTCAACACATTCAAAAAATTTGGACGCGTCACGAGAGTAGTAGGCTTAATGATTGAGTCACGAGGTCCAGAAAGCTCGATTGGAGATGTATGTAAAATACATGTTCAAACGGTGCAGCATGGACAGCAAACGATATTAGCTGAAGTAGTAGGTTTCAGGGATGAGATTGTTGTCTTAATGCCGTTTTCCTCATTGCGTGAAATTTCAATTGGCTGTTTAGTTGAAGGGACAGGTAAGCCGTTAGAAGTAAAAGTTGGACCTGAGTTAATTGGTAAAATACTAGACTCGATGGGCAATCCATATGATGGTTACACATTACCGAAAGGGCTTGTTACTGTACAAACAGAGCGTCAGCCGCCTAATCCGATGACCCGTCCGCCGATTAGTGAGCGAATGGAAGTCGGAGTAAAAGCAATTGATGGCATGTTGACGATTGGTACAGGACAGCGTGTCGGAATTTTTGCTGGTTCAGGTGTCGGAAAAAGTACATTGCTCGGCATGATTGCACGTAATACAAAGGCTGATTTAAATGTTATTGCATTAGTCGGTGAGCGTGGACGTGAGGTTCGAGAGTTTATCGAGCGGGACCTAGGACCGGAAGGCTTAAGTCGTTCAATAGTTGTTGCAGCAACGAGTGATCAGCCTGCTTTAATGCGTATCAAAGCGGCATTTACTGCAACCGCAATTGCAGAATATTTCCGAGACCGTGGTATGAATGTTATGTTGATGATGGACTCCGTAACACGTGTTGCGATGGCGCAGCGTGAAGTTGGTTTAGCAGTTGGTGAGCCTCCTGCAACGAGAGGCTATACCCCTTCGGTCTTTGCGATTTTACCTTCTTTATTAGAGCGTACAGGTACTAATCTAAAAGGGTCTATTACAGCCTTTTATACAGTATTAGTAGATGGGGATGATATGAATGAACCAATTGCAGATACTGTGCGAGGTATTTTGGATGGACATATCGTTTTAGATCGAACTTTAGCGAATAAAGGGCAATATCCAGCCATCAATGTTTTAAAAAGTGTTAGTCGACTTATGAACCACATCACAGAACCTGAGCATGTAAAGGCGGCAGAGCGTTTACGAGAATTGTATTATACGTATGCAAAATCTGAGGATTTAATTAATATTGGTGCATATAAGCGAGGAACATCGCGCGAAATCGATGAAGCAATTCAGTATGAACCGTTGATTACAGCATTTTTAAAGCAGGGCTACAAGGACCATATATCAATGGAGCAAGCAGTTAATGAATTAATTACTTTAGCAAATGGTGGTGTATCATCATAATGCAATACACATATCGATTCGAAAAAATACTAGTTGTGCGTGAGCAGGAAAAAAATGAATCTGAAATTGCTTATAAAGAGTCTGTGCGTGCCTTTGAAGAAATTGCGACAAAGCTATATGACTTATTGAAGAAAAAAGAAGATTTGATTAATTTCCAGCAGCAGCGCTTAACAATTGGTGCTTCAATTGATGAAATTAGTCATTATGCTAATTTTATTGATAGCATGGAGAAGACAATAGCGGATGTACAACAAAAAGTTGTACAAGCTCGTTCAAAAATGAATTGGCATGAACAAAAGCTATTGGAGAAAAATTTAGAAGTACGTAAGTTTGAAAAAATGCGTGAAAAGGATTTTGATGCTTTTAGAGAAGAGCAGAATCGCATTGAAGCAAAGCAATTGGATGAACTATCATCGCTTGCGTATAACAAGAGAGAAATCAGGTGATGTCATGGCGAAAAAACAGATTGAAAACATAAATGAGGAAGAGCGTGATGACAAGAAACCAGGATTTTTTCAAAAATTCTTTATGCTGTTTCTTATCCCGCTATTATTTACAGTGACGATTGTATTAATCGTGACGTATTTTACGAATACGAATGTTTTCCAATTTGCAAATAGTATGAAGGAAAAAATTCCATTCCTTGACACGGAAAAAGAAGAAGTGTTAGAAAATACATCGGTAACAGAAGGAAGAATCGTTACGCTACAAGCAGAATTACAAGAAAAAGAAGCGCAAATTGAGAAATTACAAACAGAAATTGATGCTTCAAATGAAACGAATAATGAGCTACTTATAAAGCAAGAGCAATTACAATTTGAAATTGAAAAATTACAGCGTGATCAAGAAGCTGCAAAAAAGGAATTTCAAGCAATTGTAGCTGTTTATGCATCGATGTCTGCAAAAGAGGCAGCGCCTATTTTAATAGAGTTGAATGATGAACAGGCACTTCGTATTATGTCAAACTTAAAGTCAGACGCCCTTTCGGCTATTTTTGCAAAAATGCCACCAGCCGAGGCAGCAAGATATACGGAATTATTAGCGCAACAATAATTTGAAGGGAGGTGAACAAATGAATGTCGCAATGATTCAGCAACTAGCGCCAAAAGTAGCAGCACCAAAGCAAGCAGCAGCTGTGAATGAGCAGCTTAGCAATGAAAAATTTGGTTCAGTATTTGGCCAAATTTTAGCTACAACGAATCAGTCGCCTACACAACCAACTACTACAACTGAAGCAGATTTAAGTGCATTGGGTGAGTTAATTTCTGCTGATTCACTTAAAGATGTTTTAGAAATACTTGATATCCCTCACGATGAGGCACTATTGTTTGTTGAAGTGGATGGAGATGCTATCGCTATTGAAAACATGATGAATTTGGAAGATTTAGCAGCAGCTTTGAACATGGAGAAAGAAGAACTAGTAACACTTGTGGAGCAGTTACTTGGAGAGGAAACACAAGTTGAGGATGTTTGGACTTTACTAGAGCAAGCGCCAAACTTATTAGCACAAATTATGAGTGCGTTGCAAGGTGAGCACCAAGTAACACCGCAACAGGCTGAAAAAGTGCTAGCTGTCCTAAAGTTAGCGGAAGCGATTGGAGCTAAAACAGATACAGTTTACACGCAAGAGATACAGCTAACACAAGTAAAAGAAGCGTTCCAGCAAATTGCGGTGCAGCTACAGCAAACTGTACAAGTGCAACAAAATACGCAACCAACACCTAAACTGGTGGAGTTCCAGCAAGTGATGAAACAAGAGACGGACAACAGCTCACAGCAAGCGCCAGTAACGTCACAGCAAGCATCAACAGCAGTTAAAACAGTAACAGTAACGTTACCAGCTGAGCGCCCAGCGCAATCTGAAGCATTAATAAAAGAAATACAAAATTTAATTAATCGTAGTCAAATGTCTAATACACAAGGTACTATGAAATTAATGTTAAAACTTTATCCTGAAAATTTAGGGTCTATTCGTATTGAGCTTATGCAAAAGGATGGCATGTTAACAGCACGACTACTTGCAACAACAGTGGCTGGAAAAGAATTACTTGATTCGAACTTGCAGCAATTAAAAGCAGGACTTGCTGCACAGAACATCCAAGTAGAGCGTATTGATGTCACACAGGCTTTACAAGATACAGAGCGCAATATGCGTGATCAAAGCTTCTTTAATAACTTCTTTAAACAGCAGCAAAGCAAAGAACAAGAAACTCACAACGAGGAAGATGATGAAGATAAAAAAACATTTAGTGAGTTCTTGAATGAGGAGGTGTAATGGATGACAACGACAAATAAACTGTCAAGTGATTTGAATTTATCAAGTTATCAAAAGCCTGTGAGAGAAACAGGAAATAGTGCATTGGGGAAAGATGCCTTTTTAAAGCTGCTAATTACCCAATTGCAAAACCAAGATCCAACAAATCCGATGAGTGATCGTGAGTTTATAGCTCAAATGGCTCAGTTCTCATCTTTAGAACAGATGCAGAATATGACAAAAGCAATAGAGGTGCTAGTAGAATCACAGCAACAAACACAATTAATGTCCTATACTACTTTTATTGGTAAAGAGGTAAAATGGCATGAGTTAACAGAAGAGTTAGATGAAAAAGGGAAGCCGATTTCAGCTGAAGGTGTTGGAACGATTGTTGAATTAAAGTTTGTTGATGGTCAGCCACAGTTTGTACTAGATGATGGTAAAACAATTTCGGCTGGGAATATTTCTTCTATTACAGGAAGTGGCTCGTCAGCTGAAGCTAGTGGTAATCCATTTGCAGAAGCGAGCAAATTAATTGGTCAAACAGTTCGTTATGAAGTAGACGGGCAAAGTATTGAAGCTTTAATTGAAGCCATTACAATGAAAAATGGCTCTATTATTTATTTGTTGAGTGATGGTACAAGATTAACGAAAGATCAGTTTGAAATTGTAGATGAATCAAAAGATAAGCCTGTTAATCCAGAAGAACCTACAGACGAAACGAATACGTCTCCTGACGGCGAATAAGGTGGTGTGTAGATGAAACAGATGAATTCAATCCAACGCATCCCGTATCATCCACCGTTCCAACCAACAAAGCAAGTAAAGCAAGCAACAACAGAGTCCTTTATGGAGCAATTGCAAGTTGCGGTTAGCAAACAGCAATTAAAAGTTAGTAAGCATGCAATAGAGCGTTTGCAAGAAAGAAATATTACGATTTCTGATGAAGAGTGGCAACAAATAACGGATATTGTGTCTGAGGCGCATGAAAAAGGTGTTCGTCAACCGCTAATCTTAATAGAACAAGCCGCATTAATCGTTAATGCTAAAAATGCAACGGTTATTACAGCTATGGATCGACTAGAAGCGAAAGCACAAATTTTTACAAATATTGATGGTACAATTATATTATAGGCTGGACCTTAAAAGGAGGCCTATTGATATCACTGACTGACTGACGTGGTATCGAAATAATAAAGAAATTGATAAGGCGAAGGGAGAACAAAACAATATGTTACGTTCGATGTATTCGGGTATTTCAGGGTTAAAAAACTTCCAAACAAAATTAGACGTTATTGGTAACAACATTGCCAACGTAAATACACATGGCTTTAAAAAAGGTCGCGTAATTTTCAAAGACTTAATGTCACAAACGCAAGCGGGTGCATCAGGTCCTTCATTAGGCGCTGGTGGTGTTAATGCCAAGCAAGTTGGCCTAGGTGCTACAATTGCTGCAATTGATACGATTCATGGCACAGGTTCACGCCAATTTACAGGGCGTGTGCTTGATATCGCAATACAAGGTGAAGGCTTCTTCGTAGTTGGTAAATTGGCAGGTGATGATGTTGATGAAACTTTAGTCGACGGCTTTACAGGTACGGCTTATACACGTGCTGGTAACTTTTATCGAGATCGAGAAGGCTTCATAGTTAATAGCAATGGTGATTACGTAATTGGTTGGATGCAAGATGGTGAGTTGCCAGATACTGACGGCATGGTGAATGAAGAGTCGATTATCGGACACTCTCCACTACAGGGTGATGATGCTGTAGCTATTGGTGATTTAGTGTGGAACAATGCTGACGGCTTACAAACAGAAGATGTTGAAGGTGGACGTATTTATATCCCAGCAGATGCACAGGAAATGTCAATTGAGGAAGATGGGAAAGTAACATATGTAAGCGCTGAAGGTATTTTAACATTTGCAGGACAAATTATGATGGCGACATTCCCAAATGCAGAAGGCTTAACGAAAGTTGGAAATAACTACTTCCAAGTATCTGCGAACTCAGGTCCAACAATGTTTGGTGCTGGTAGTAGTTTTGGTATAGGTCAAACAGTATCAAGTGCGCTTGAAATGTCCAACGTTGACTTATCTGAAGAATTTACAGAGATGATTGTTGCACAGCGTGGTTTCCAGGCAAATACGCGTATTATTACAACATCGGATGAAATTTTACAAGAGCTTGTTAACTTAAAACGTTAATTTAGTATTATTTATTTAATTGAATTCATTGTAAGGGAGGGTCGGGCCGGCACTTCGTTCGTCCGGCCCTAATTCAATGATTGAACTTACTCGCCTAAATGGCAAAGCATTTACGTTAAATGCATTATACATAGAGACCGTCGAATCCTTTCCTGATACGACGATTACATTAACAACTGGCAGCAAGTTAATCGTTTTGGAAAGTGAAGAGCAGGTGCGACAAAAGGTGAGAGCCTTTTATCAACATATACAAATATTATCTAATCCGCATCTACGAGGTGAAGAAGATGAAGAGTAATAAGCTGTTAACAATTATGATTATTATTTTAATTGCCATTATTTTAGTTGGCGCAATATTTTTTGTGATTTATTTACAAGCAAATAAAGGCGTGCAAAATACGGAGCCTACAATTGATGAGATTGTAGAAGCATCGGTGGATGTGCCAGAAATTAAGACAAATTTATTGGATAAGCGTTATATTATTATACAGCTAAAAGTACAAACAGATAGTAAAGAAGCAGCTGCGGAATTAGAAAAACGCCTATTCCAAGTAAATAATATTGCGATTCAAGAGTTAGCTGATATGGAATTAAAGCAGCTAGAAGGTAAAGAAGGAAAAATAACCTTGAGAAATACATTGAAATCTAAAATCAATGAATTAATGCAAAATGGTGAAGTTCGAGAAGTATATATAACGAACTACATCACTGGACAATAAAGTTAGAGAAACATCTTTTGAAATGGAGGTGGGCAAATGGCAGGAGATGTATTATCCCAATCTGAGATTGATGCGCTGTTATCGGCGATTTCAACAGGAGAAATGTCAGCGGATGATATGAAAAAAGAAGACGAAACGAAAAAAGTGAAGGTTTATGATTTTAAACGTGCACTTCGTTTCTCCAAAGATCAAATCCGAAGTTTGACCCGAATACATGAAAACTTTGCTAGATTATTAACGACATCATTTTCTGCACAATTAAGAACCTATGTTCAAATAACTGTTGTATCTGTTGACCAAATACCTTTTGAAGAATTTATTCGTTCAATACCGAATATGACATTAATAAATGTATTTGAAGTACCGCCGTTAGATGGTAATATTTTAATGGAGATTAATCCAAACATCGCTTATTCGATGTTAGACCGTTTGATGGGGGGAGCAGGTTCAAGTCATAGTAATGTAGATAACTTAACGGAAATTGAAACGAAAATTATGACGAATTTATTTGAGCGTTCGTTTGATAATTTGCGTGAAGCATGGGAAAGCATTGTAGAAATTGATCCAATGCTCGTTGAATTAGAAGTAAATCCGCAATTTTTACAAATGATTTCACCAAATGAGACAGTTGTCGTCATTTCATTAAATACAGTAATTGGTGAAACAACAGGGATGATTAATATTTGTTTACCTCACGTTGTGCTTGAACCAATCGTACCTAATTTATCTGTGCGCTATTGGATGCAGGCTAATACGAAGCAAAATTCACCCGCACAAACAGACTTTATACAAACTCGTATAAAGCAATCAGCACTACCGGTTATAGCAGAGCTTGGCAATACGGCAATTTCAGTCGAAGATTTCTTAACAATGCAGCTCGGGGACGTTATACCATTAGAGCAAAAAATTGATGAGCCACTCTTATTGAAAGTCGGAGACATACCGAAATTCACAATACAACCTGGTAAGCTAGGGAAAAAGATGGCTGCTCAAATTATAGACCCTGTGGAAGGAGGAGACGAAGATGAGTGATGAAATGCTCTCCCAAGAAGAGATTGAAGCCTTGTTAAGAGGTGAAACTTTAGAAAATAAAAATGATACATCAGAGGATGCTGCAACAGCATTAACTGACGAAGTTAGAATAGAAGATCATCTTAGTCCAATGGAACAGGATGCATTAGGTGAAGTAGGTAATATTTCTTTTGGTAGTTCAGCAACTGCGCTATCTGCATTACTTGGACAAAAAGTAGATATTACTACACCAAGCATTTCGATGATTAATCGCAATAATTTAGATGAGGAATTCCCTCATCCATATGTTGCAATACAAGTAGAATATACGATAGGTTTAAAAGGTATAAACTTGCTTGTTATTAAACAATCAGATGCTGCTATTATTGCAGATTTAATGCTTGGTGGAGATGGTTTAAATCCGAAACCAGAACTCGGAGAAATTCAATTGAGCGCTGTACAAGAAGCAATGAACCAAATGATGGGCTCGGCAGCAACATCGATGTCAACAATCTTTAATCAGAAAGTAGATATTTCACCGCCTTCCATTGATTTAATGAACATTGCACAAAATGAAGGCAAAGACAATATACCAGATGATGATTTACTTGTACGTGTTTCCTTTAGATTACGTATCGGTGAATTAATCGATTCAAATATTATGCAATTATTGCCTTTAAATTTCAGCAAAAAAATAGTAAAGTCATTAATGGGGGAAACTGATGAAGAAGCATCGACAGCAGTAGAAGCTGTAGCACAGCCTACACAGATGGCTTCTGAACCGGCAGCGCAGCAAATGCAGCAGCAAGCACCTGTACAGCAACAGCAGGTACAGCAGCCACCAATGCAGCAACAGCCGATGTATCAGCAACCTATGTACGAGCAGCCTGTATACCAACAACCAATGTATCAGCAACCTGCATATCAAATGCCACCGGTTAATGTACAACCAGCGCAATTTGCAAACTTTGAGCAAGCAAATTTATCGCAGCAAGAAGCGCGTAATTTAAATATGCTACTAGATATTCCACTACAAGTAACTGTAGAGCTTGGAAGAACAAAACGTTCAGTAAAAGAAATTTTAGAGCTTTCAAGTGGTTCAATTATCGAGTTGGATAAATTAGCGGGTGAGCCTGTTGATATTTTAGTAAATAGTCGCTTAATTGCGAAAGGTGAAGTCGTTGTTATTGATGAGAACTTCGGTGTTCGTATTACAGATATTTTAAGTCAAGCTGATCGCTTGAATAACTTACGATAGTTTAAATTGGAGGAATTGATTATGTCTAAAAAGATTTTAATTGTTGACGATGCTGCTTTCATGCGTATGATGATTAAAGATATTTTAACGAAAAATGGTTACGAGGTAGTAGGCGAAGCAGCAGACGGTGCACAAGCGGTAGAGAAGTACAATGAATTGCGTCCAGACTTAGTAACGATGGATATTACAATGCCTGAAATGGACGGTATTGCTGCACTAAAAGCAATTAAAGGAACAGATGCAAATGCTATTGTTATTATGTGTTCTGCAATGGGGCAACAAGCAATGGTAATTGATGCAATTCAGGCTGGTGCAAAAGATTTTATCGTAAAGCCGTTCCAAGCTGATCGTGTAATTGAAGCAATCCAAAAAGCTTTAGGTTAATAGAATGCTAAAAAACAAATCATTACATGCGTATTTTTGGGTTATGCTGCTTGTATTGATTACCCTTTTCTCACCAATTGAAGCAAACGCAACGATGGATGGCTCTGTTTTGGATCATCTAAAACCAACGACTCCATCTGCTGATGATGAGGGTGAAACGAATACTGAACCAGATGCCGATACGGATGAAAGTGCTCCGGCATCTGCATCTTTCAGTTTATGGAGCTATATTAAAGTATTGTTTGCATTTATTTTCGTAATAGCTTTATTAATCGGTGTGCTCAAATTTTTAAATAAACGCAATGTGAATTATCAGCAAAACAGTGTTGTTCGTAATGTTGGTGGTATCTCAGTCGGTGCACAAAAATCTGTTCAAATACTTCAAGTTGGCAACCGCCTTTATATGATAGGGGTTGGTGAGGATGTTCAGTTATTAAAAGAGCTGTCTGATGAAGAGGAGATTGAGCAAATTTTATCGCACTACGATGAAAAGCAAACCGCCATGTCAACAGTGCCATATATTGTAGAAATCTTTAAGGGAAAATCAGAGCAAAAGCAAAAAGTGGAGCAACAAGCACAAAGCTTTGGCAATATATTTGATAAAAAATTATCAGAAATAAAAAAAGAACGTAGTAATGGATTAGAGCAATGGAAAGAAAAGGAGCATGATAAGCAATGATGTCATTAATTACTGCATTCTCTGATTTTGATCCAGCAAATGTCTCGACGTCAGTCAAACTACTTCTTTTATTAACAGTGCTGTCATTAGCACCTAGTATTTTAATTTTGATGACTTCCTTTACACGTATTGTCATCGTTTTATCTTTTACTAGAACAGCATTGGCAACACAACAGATGCCCCCGAACCAAGTAATTATCGGGTTAGCACTATTTTTAACGTTTTTCGTTATGGCACCTACCTTCCAGGAAGTGAATGACCAAGCGTTACAACCGTTGTTCAACGAAGAAATCGGGCTTGAGGAAGCGTATGATCGTGCAGCAGTGCCTTTCAAAGAATTTATGGCGAAGCATACGAGGCAGAAGGATTTAGAATTATTTATTTCATATAATCAAGCGGAGCGACCAACAACAATTGAGGAAATACCACTAACAATGTTAGTACCCGCTTTTGCGCTAAGTGAAATAAAAACAGCATTTCAAATGGGCTTTATGATTTTCATACCCTTTTTAGTAATCGATATGATTGTAGCGAGTACCTTGATGTCGATGGGGATGATGATGTTACCGCCCGTTATGGTTTCATTGCCATTTAAAATTTTATTATTTGTATTAGTAGATGGCTGGTATTTAGTGATGAAATCATTACTTCAAAGTTTTTAGGGGATGATACATAATGACACAAGAAATGGTCATTTCGGTTGCAGAGCGAGCAATTTTTGTTGTCTTGATAACTTCAGGACCGCTATTATTAATAGCGTTAACAACAGGGTTAATGGTAAGTATTTTCCAAGCAACAACATCTATTCAGGAGCAAACATTAGCTTTCGTGCCAAAAATTGTTGCTGTATTTATTGCGATTATCTTTTTTGGCCCATTTATGATTTCACAAGTGACGAATTATTTCCATGATATTTTTAATAATTTAGTTCGTTTCATAGGATAAATGATGGTAGAATTAGTTCCTAAAATAACTGTGCTACTACTGATTTTTGTTCGTGTATCTGCTTTCTTTGTGTCAGTCCCATTATTTTCATATCGCACAATACCGCCTCAAATGAGAATTGCCTTGGCGTTCGCATTATCATTGATTATGTATTATACATATTCATACGAGGTAATTGCATTTGATGGTACTTACATATTACTCGTATTAAAAGAAGCTATTATTGGTTTAATGCTAGGGTTAATCGCCTATATAATTATGTCGGCAGTGCAAATTGCTGGTGGCTTTATCGATTTCCAAATGGGCTTTGCAATGGCTAATATTATTGATCCACAAACAGGTACTCAAAGTCCACTAATGGGGCAATTTTTTAACTTCCTAGCCTTGTTAACGATGTTAGCAATAAACGGACATCATTTATTGCTAGATGGTATTTTTTATAGTTATCAATTTATGCCGATGAATCAATTGTTCCCTAATTTCGGCAATGAAGCGACAGCGGATTTTATATTAAGAACATTTACAGCTGTATTTGCGATTGCCTTTCAAATGTCAGCTCCAATAATTGCAACGCTATTTTTAGTAACAGTGGCACTCGGTATTACGGGGAAAACTGTACCGCAACTAAGTATTTTTGTCATTGGCTTCCCAATTAAAATTGCAGTAGGTTTTATCGTTTTAATTATTATGATGGGTGTTATGGTAGGCGTTATGCAAAAATTGATTGAAATGATGATTGTACACTTACGAGATTTAATGTTTCTTTTAGGTGGTGGCTAACGTGAAACTGTATATTACACTAGATCTCCAATTTTTTGCTGGTGAGAAAACAGAAAAAGCGACGCCTAAAAAACGTCAAGATGCGCGAAAAAAAGGACAAGTATTAAAAAGCCAAGATGTAACAGCAGCTGTTTTATTACTACTTATGTTCATCTTTTTATTTGTTATTGCCCCATTTATGTTTAAAGGGATAATGGGCTTTTTAAATCAAGCATTTGAGCGTAATCTCTTGGTCGAATCAATAACAATAGAAATAGTAATGGAGCTGTATTTTGAAACTTTGAAAGAAATGGCAAAGCTTGTTTTGCCGATTATGCTAGTTGCGATTGTTGCAGGTATTGGAGCTAACTATTTTCAATTTGGACTTTTATTTACAACGGAAACATTGAAATTAGACTTAAAAAAAATGGACCCGATTAAAGGGATAAAGAAGATCATTTCGCTCAGAGCGATTATTAATTTAATTAAATCGCTGTTAAAAGTGTCTTTTATCGGAGCGGTAACAACGACTGTTATATGGGTGAATTTGGAAAATGTATTATCTCTTGCTTTTAAAAGTCCGTGGGAGACTTTAGGGACGGTAGCTTATTTGACTGGAATTATGGGGCTTGCAGCCGCCTTAATGCTTGTATTCATCGCATTGTTAGATTATCTATATGAAAAATATGAATATGAAAAGCAATTAAAAATGTCTAAGCAGGACATTAAAGATGAGCATAAAAATAGCGAAGGTGACCCTTTAATTAAATCAAAAATTAAGCAACGCCAACGTGAAATGGCGATGCGCCGTATGATGCAGGAAATACCTTCAGCCGACGTTGTTATTACAAACCCAACCCACTTTGCTATTGCATTAAAATATGATGAAGATAGCATGGAGGCACCTCGGGTCGTCGCAAAAGGCACAGACTTTGTTGCACAAAAGATTAAAATGATTGCAAAAGAAAATGATGTCATCATGGTAGAAAATCGAGCGTTAGCACGTGCGATGTATGATCAAGTGGAAATTGGTGATGCCGTACCAGAAGAATTTTTTAAAGCAGTAGCAGAAATTTTAGCGTATGTGTACCGTATTAAACGCAAAATTTGAGTACCGATGCAGGAGGGAAAGTAATGAAAATTCGCGATATAGGGGTTTTAGCTGCGGTTATTTTAGTAGTAGCTATGCTCATTATCCCTCTACCTACGTGGTTGTTAAGCTTTCTTATTATTATTAATATAACGCTGGCCTTACTTGTGTTATTAACAGCCATGAATATGAAAGAAGCCTTAGACTTTTCTATTTTTCCATCCGTTATTTTACTATTAACATTATTCCGTTTAGGATTGAGTGTTTCTACAACACGAGCGATTTTAGCCAATGGTGATGCTGGTGACGTTGTAGATACGTTTGGTAATTTCGTAACTGGTGGTAATATTTTAGTCGGTTTAGTTATTTTCATGCTGTTAGTTATTATTCAATTTATCGTTATTACTAAGGGAGCTGAGCGTGTAGCTGAGGTAGCAGCACGCTTCACATTAGATGCAATGCCTGGTAAGCAGATGAGTATCGATGCAGATTTAAATGCCGGTATTATTTCTGAAAAGGAAGCGCGTGAACGCCGTGATAAAGTTGCGGGAGAATCGGACTTTTACGGAGCGATGGACGGTGCTACAAAATTCGTAAAAGGGGATGCAATCGCCTCGATTATCATGGTATTTATTAATCTATTATTTGGTATGATTATCGGGATGTTGAACTTAGGTTTAAGCTTTGGCGAAGCAGCAAATAAATTCTCTATCTTAACCGTCGGTGATGGTCTTGTATCACAAATTCCAGCACTGTTGATTTCAACTGCAACAGGTATCGTTGTAACGCGAGCAGCATCGGATGGTAACTTAGGCGAAGATATTACAAAGCAATTATTTGCACAATCTAAATTGCTTTATGTAGCAGGTGCTACGATTTTCTTACTTGGTTTATTCACACCAATTCCATTTTGGATTACGATTCCAATTGCTGCAACTTTAGCAATTAGTGCATGGTTAATGGATCACAAGAAAGAAGATAGCCCTGAGGACCTGCTTGAACTAGAGGAGGAAGTGGCGACAGATACAATGAAAAGTCCTGAAAATGTCGTCAATTTATTAAGTGTTGATCCAATCGAGTTTGAGTTTGGCTATGGCTTAATTCCACTCGTTGATGCCACGCAAGGTGGAGATTTATTAGACCGCGTTGTAATGATTCGCCGTCAGTTAGCATTAGAACTAGGTATTGTTATCCCTGTTGTGCGAATTCGTGATAATATACAATTACAACCAAATGAATATCGCATTAAAATTAAAGGTAATGAAATGGCACGTGGTGAGCTTCTATTAGATCATTATTTAGCAATGAGTCCTGGTGATGATGATAGTATTGAAGGTATCGATACAATTGAACCATCTTTCGGGTTACCTGCAAAATGGATTACAGAGCAAGTGAAAGAAGAGGCCGAAATGCTTGGCTATACAGTTGTTGACCCTCCAAGTGTTGTGTCGACGCATTTAACAGAGATGATTCGAGCAAATGCTTATGAATTGCTTGGACGACAAGAAACGAAGCAGTTAATCGATCATTTACGTGAAACACATGCTATTTTAGTAGAAGAATTAACACCTACGCCACTATCAATTGGCGAAATTCAAAAGGTACTTAGCAAATTGTTAAAAGAAAATGTATCGATTCGTAATTTACCAATTATTTTTGAAACGTTAGCAGACTATTCAAAGCTAACAAGTGATACGGATATTTTAACTGAATATGTAAGACAAGCACTTGCAAGACAAATTACGACGCAATACGTCAACGGTCAACCAGCGCTTAAAGTAATTACCGTTTCAGCGAAAGTGGAAAAATTAGTTGCGGACAGTATTCAGCAAACAGACCACGGTAATTATTTAGCGATGGATCCACATGATTCTCAGTTGGTGCTTGAAACAATTGCGAAGGAAGTAGAGCGCGTATCCTATATGGAACAATCTCCGTTAATTTTATGTTCACCAGGCGTGCGTATGTATTTGCGTCAGTTAACGGAACGCTACTTCCCACAAATTCCTATTTTAAGCTATAACGAGCTTGATGCAGCTGTGGAAATTCAAAGTGTTGGAGTGGTGAATGTGGAATGAAGATGAAAAAATATAATGCACCATCAATAGCTGAAGCAATGAAACTAATTCGTGCTGACCTCGGTGATGATGCGGTAATTTTAAATTCAAAGGTCGTAGTAGATAAAAAGTTTTTTGGTTTAGTTAAAAAGAAGAGCTTTGAAGTTGTGGCAGGTATTGATAAGGTGGAAGCGAAGCCCGTTTTTCCACCTTTGCAAGATTTGCAATCTTTGAAGCCGATAATGCAAGCCACTGCACCCACTATAGCGAAAGAAACAGAGCAAGTCACTGTTAAAAAAACACTGATCGAAGATGATTCTATCGCAACCAATGAATTAAAAAAAGAAATAGCAGATTTAAAATCAATTATGCAATCTTTACATCGACAATCCATTCAGTCAAAATACCCAGATGAACTCTTGCGCTTTATCGATTATTTGAAACAGCAAGAGCTGAATGAAGAGCTCATCACACAAATTAGTGATGAGCTTTTTGTTCATATTGAACATATTGATGCGGTTTATTTTGATGATTTACAAGCAGCGGCAAAGCGCATATTAGAACGACAACTAAGAGATGTTGAAATAGGTGGCGTGTCGTATGAGCGGAAATATATTAATGTACTTGGCCCTACAGGTGTAGGGAAAACAACAACAATCGCTAAAATGGCTGCAAGAGCTGTGTTAGAAAAGAAGAAGCGGGTCGGCTTTATTACGACAGATACGTATCGTATTGCAGCAATTGAGCAGTTGAAAACATATGCTGGTTTATTACAAGTCCCGATTGAAATTGTTTATAGCGCTGAAGATTATAAAGCAGCAATTGAAAAATTTGCCCATTTAGATTTAGTGTTTATTGATACAGCAGGACGAAATTATAAAGAAGCAAAGTACATTACCGATTTACAGCGCCTTATTAATTTTGGAGAGGATGTACAAACATTTTTAGTGCTATCATTAACGTCGAAAGAACAGGATTTAGATCTAATTATTAAGCAATTTAATCAAATTCATGTCGAAAAGTTTATTTTTACGAAGCTAGATGAGACAAATTCTATTGGCACAATGTTCAATTTAATGATTAAATATAAGAAAGGACTTGCTTACTATACAAATGGGCAAGAAGTACCAGAGGATATAGAGGAGCCAAGTTTAGAAAAATTATTTGAATTGTTCTTTCAAGGAGAACTTACATGAGAGATCAAGCGGAAATTTTACGAATGAAAATGTTAGAAAGTCAAGGTGCTCTTGGAAAATCATTAGCGATAGTAAGCGGTAAAGGCGGTGTAGGAAAAAGTAATTTTACAACGAATTTTGCGGCATTATTAGCAAAAGAAGGAAAAAAAGTTGTTATTTTAGACATGGATATCGGTATGGGCAACATTCATATTCTTTTTGGAAGAACGACAGAATATAGTTTGAAAGATTATTTGCAAGGTAATGTGACGCTTGAGCAAGCGATTTTTGAAGGACCAAATGGCGTACGTTACATTTCAGGTGGCTCAGGTATGTCAGCATTAGTTGAATGGTCTGATGCCATGTTTGAAGCACTTATTACCGCATTTAGACAGCTCCAACAATCATTCGATTATATTTTATTCGATATGGGGGCTGGTGCAACAAACTGGTCGCTTGATTTATTAGCATCAATTGATGAAATTATTGTTATTTCTACAGCAGAACCAACCGCTATTATGGATGCCTATTCGATGATGAAATTTATTCATTTAAAGGACAATGAAAAAACATTTTATGTATTATGCAATCGCGTTATGTCAAAAGAAGAGGGGCAAGATACGCTAAGTCGTCTAAATGGAGCTATGCAAAAGTTTATGTCGAAGGAAGTCGTATCGCTTGGTTCACTGCCAGAAGATCCTGTAGTGAGGAAGGCTGTTAGGGAGCAAGTACCATTTACTATTTTATATCCAAAT
This sequence comes from Metasolibacillus meyeri, assembly GCF_003049505.1. Classification (GTDB taxonomy): domain Bacteria; phylum Bacillota; class Bacilli; order Bacillales_A; family Planococcaceae; genus Metasolibacillus; species Metasolibacillus meyeri. Next base: position 7,860 of record NZ_PYWN01000002.1, on the reverse strand, counting down.
GCCCCTATTTCTAAAACGATGCAACAAATTGTGCACCGCTTTTTACAAGAAACAACAGACGAAATACATGCACCGAAACATTCAAATAATTTTTTAACGAAACTGAGAAGTATTTTTTCGAAAGGGCGTGATTAGTTGAGATTTTCAAGTAAGAAAAAGCTACTTATCGTAGATGACTCAGCTTTTATGAGAAAGTTAGTTGGTGACTTCTTCAATGATAATTTAACTATTGAAGTGGTTGGAACAGCGCGCAATGGAAAAGATGCAATTGAAAAAATACAGCAACTACAGCCAAATGTTGTCACGATGGATGTGGAGATGCCTGAAATGAATGGGTTAGAAGCATTAAGAGAGATAATGAATAAATGTCCTGTTCCTGTGGTGATGCTCTCAAGTACGACAAAACAAGGAACGGAAAATACATTAACAGCGATGGAATATGGTGCTGTAGATTTTGTGGCTAAAACGAGTGGTACGATTTCTCTTGATTTACATAAAATCAAAGAGGAGCTAGTTCAAAAGGTTGAAGCGGCTGCAAACATTTCTGTTACGAAGCTAAAAAGGCCGTTGGAAACAACTTATAAAAGAGACACATTTAAGGTGGAAAAATCGTTTAATACACCACCAATTAAAAAGCAGCAACCAGTAACGGTGACGCCTATTCCAAATAAAAAAGAGTGGAATAAAGTATCTAAAAAAATTATTTTAATTGGTACATCTACAGGAGGACCCCGTGCTTTACAAGAAGTGATTACGAAAATTCCTGAAAACGTCCATGCACCAATTTTAATTGTACAGCATATGCCAGCAGGCTTTACTAAATCTTTAGCAAATCGTTTAAATCAATTAAGCAATATTCATGTAAAAGAAGCGGAGCAAGGCGATATTTTAAAAGAAGGCGTTGCCTACATTGCACCTGGGGGCTACCACTTAAAGCTTCGCAAAATTGGAACATCCTACGGCATTGTTCTCGATCAAACGGAGCCACCAAGATCAGGACATCGCCCATCAGTAGATGTAATGTTTGAAGATGTTAGTAACTGTCATGATATGGACAAAATTGCGGTGATTATGACAGGTATGGGGCAAGATGGTGCAAGTGGTTTAAAAGCATTGAAGAAATCAGGTAATGTAAGAGCGATTGCTGAATCTGCAGATACTTGTATCGTTTACGGTATGCCAAAAGCAGCAGTAGAAACGCAGCTTGTGGATGAAGTGGTAGATGTAGATGAGATTGCACAAACAATTATGAAATATATGTACTAAAGGGGTGCCTTCATATGGAAGTGAATCAATATTTAGAAATGTTCATCGAAGAAAGTAAAGAACATTTACAAGCATGTAGTGAGCATTTATTAGAACTGGAAAAAAATCCAGCAGATTTATCGATTGTTAATGAAATTTTCCGTTCAGCACATACATTAAAAGGTATGTCTGCAACAATGGGCTTCGAGGACTTAGCAGATTTGACGCACAAGATGGAAAATGTTTTAGATGCTATTCGCAATGCAAAAATCCAAGTAACGCCAGAAATTTTAGATGTTGTTTTCGAATCTGTTGATCATTTAGAAGAAATGGTAATGGATATAGCGGGCGGTGGAGATGGCAAGCGCGATGTACAAGCTACAGTTGAGCAGCTTAAGCGTATTGAAGCAGGCGAAGATGTAGCAAAAGTAGCTTTAGCATCGGAAGAAACAGCCGCTACAATTGTGCAACATGAATCAAAGCTAGAATATGATGATTTTGAAAAAACAGTGTTAGCGCAGTCGATTGAACAGGATCATTGTGCGTATGAAATTTCTGTTACATTGCGTGAAGATTGCTTATTAAAAGCAGCACGTGTTTTCATGGTATTTGAGATTTTAGAAAAAAACGGAGATGTTATTAAATCTGTTCCCGCAGTTGATAGCTTAGAAGAGGAACAATTTGACCAAACATTCCACATTGCTTATATTTCAAAAGAGTCAGCCGATGACTTACAAAAGAAATTAATGAAGGTTTCTGAAGTAGAAGAAGTGATTGTTGTACCTTTAACACAAGAGGATGTAAAGAACGAAAAAATTGCGGAAGTAGTTGAAGTTGTGCCGCAAGCGCAGCAAGAAATAGTGAAGGCAGCACCAGAGCCAGTAGCTAAAGCACAATCATCCAACAGCAAATCAGGTGGGCAAGTTTCAAATAAAATGATTCGTGTAAATATCGAGCGTCTTGATATTTTAATGAATCTGTTTGAGGAGCTTGTGATCGACCGTGGACGTTTACAATCTATTTCTGCAGAAGTAAATCACCAAGAATTAAATGAAACGGTAGAGCGTATGAGCCGTGTAATGGGTGATTTACAAAATATCGTATTAACAATGCGCATGGTACAAGTGGAAACGGTATTTAACCGCTTCCCGAAAATGGTGCGTCAATTATCCCGTGATTTAAATAAGAAAATTACTTTAGAAATTATTGGAGCAGAAACAGAGTTAGACCGTACAGTTATTGATGAAATTGGCGATCCACTTGTACACTTAATTCGCAACTCGCTTGACCATGGTATCGAAAGTCCAGAGGTTCGTATGGCGAAAGGGAAGCCAGAGGAAGGAACAGTACAGCTACGTGCGTTCCATAGTGGAAACTATGTATTTATTGAAATTGAAGATGATGGTGCAGGGATTAACCGTGAAAAGGTATTGGAAAAAGCAATTTCTAAAGGTGTTATTACAGCCGAAACAGCGAAAACACTATCAGATAAGCAAACGAATGAGTTAATCTTAGCTTCTGGCTTCTCAACAGCAGATGTAATTTCTGATATCTCAGGTCGTGGTGTGGGACTGGATGTTGTAAAAACAACAATTGAGTCATTAGGTGGAAATATTTCGATTGATTCTACTGAAGGTGTTGGTTCAACATTCTCGATTCAATTACCTTTAACATTATCGATTATTTCTGTAATGCTTGTAGAGATTGAAAAAGAAATTTATGCAATTCCACTATCATCCATTATTGAAACATCAATTATTCGCCATTCGGAAATTTTAAATGCACATAATCAAAAAGTAATTGATTTCCGTGGCAAAGTAGTGCCACTTGTATTCTTAGATGAAATTTTCGAAGTACCTCGTACAGAAACGCAAGATGATGAATTCTATTCTGTAGTGATAGTACGTAAAGGTGAAAAGCTTGCTGGTTTAGTTGTTGATTCTTTCATTGGGCAGCAAGAAATCGTGTTAAAATCTTTAGGGAATTACTTAACGAATATCTTCGCAATTTCAGGTGCGACAATTTTAGGAAACGGAAAAGTAGCATTAATTGTTGATTGTAATGCGCTAATGAAGTGATAAGGATAAGAAGAGGTGTAAACTATGACAAATGCTGTTGAACAAGAATATATTAAAGTAATTGTTTTTCAATTAGCAGATAAAGAATATGCGATTCCTGTTTCACATGTGCAAGGAATTGAAAAATTAATGCATATTACGCGTGTGCCTAAAACGCAGCCTTATGTAAAAGGTGTTATTAATTTACGCGGTGTTGTAACACCAATTATCGATTTGCGTGAGCGTTTTAATTTACCAATTTTAGGCGAAGAAGATGCAGCACGTATTATTATTATTACATTAGAGGATATGGAAGTAGGCTTTGTTGTCGATTCAGCTAATGACGTGTTAGATATTGCAGCAGGCTCGATTGAGCAACAACCAGAAGTTGTTGGTTCTTTAGAAGAAGAGTTTATTTCAGGTGTTGCGAAGCTAGACAATCGTTTATTAATTTTATTGCATTTAGACAGAGTATTAAATCCATTAAGCTAAAATGATGTCTTTAAAAAGTGTAATCTATTTAGAGGCTACTTAAAGTAGGGATATGAAATGAATTTTAATCAAAAAATTACTTCACTACATTTAGATGTACTAAAAGAAATCGGTAATATTGGTGCTGCACATGCGGCAACGGCCTTATCCGATTTATTAAGTAAAAAAATTGATATGCAAGTACCTAAAGTCGAGATGGTAACCTTTGATCATATGATGGAGCTAGCAGGAGGCTCTGAAACGGTAGTAGTTGGTGTTTTCTTACGAATTGAGGGAGACATTGAAGGGAGCATGTTTTTCATTTTACCGATTGAACAAGCAAACCGTTTTATTCGTCGCTTAATTCATGAGGATGCGTTTGATTTTTATAAGGCACCTGTTTCAGAGCTAGCCTTGTCAGCGATGCAGGAAATGGGCAATATTTTATCAGGCTCTTATTTATCAGCCTTATCCGATTTTACGAAATTGAAAATCTATCCGACTGTACCGGGCTTAAGTGTTGACATGTTTGGCGCTATTATTAGTACAGGCTTAATCGAGTTATCCCAAGTGAGCGACCATGTTATCGTTATTAACACATCCATTTTCGAAGAAGATATTGCTGTAGAGGAAGCCACACACGGGCATTTCTTCTTGTTACCAGATCCAGATTCATTTGCAACAATTTTTAAAGCGTTAGGTGTATCTTAGATGTTTACAACTAACACAATCATTAAAGTAGGCATTGCACAAATGGATGTAGTAAAGGCACCTAACACGATTCGTACATCTGGTTTAGGATCGTGTGTCGGTGTTGTCATTTATGATGAAACGAAACAAATCGCTGGTTTAATTCACGTTATGCTTCCTGATTCGAGTTTAGGTAAAGTAGATGCAACAAATGTAGCAAAATTTGCTGATACAGGTATTAAAGCATTACTAGATTTATTAAAAGCTGAAGGTGTCCAAACATTTAAACTAAAAGCGAAAATTGCTGGCGGTGCACAAATGTTCCAATTTACGTCTGATAAAAGTTCAATGCGCATTGGTCCACGCAATGTAGAAGCTGTGAAAAATGAACTGAGCAAATATAAAATTCCTCTTATTGCAGAGGACACAGGTGGAAATAGTGGTAGAACAATTGAATTCAATCCTGTTACGAATATGTTAAATATTCGTACAGTGAACCGAGGGGTGAGTGAAATATAATGCTTGGTTCAATTTTAATTAATTGTTGGATTGCATTAATTAGCTTTACGGCTTACTTTATATATGCTATTCAAAATCCATTGGCGTTGCCGATTCCAACGATATTAACTGCATTAGGTGTTGCGTTAATCGCCTTTGTCGTTGCATTTCCATTACGTCATTTTTTAGGATATATTTTTTATACGCCGGAAGAAATTGTCTTTAGTGAACAAGCCGTGGAAGATGTCCATACAACTTCACAAGAAAAGCAACCATTTATTCAACAAAATGCTACGTCAACAGTCGAATTTGCTGATGAAAGTACAGAGGACATTGCACAGGTTGTACGCACGATGATGCATAAAGAAGATAAAACGGTCAATAGCTAATTTTCTTGATGGATATAGTGAAGGTAGCGGCAAGGTCAATAAAACTAAGAACTGTTTAGGAAAAGCGAAAATTTTCTGAACAGTTCTTTTTTTGTAAGAAAGTGTTTAATGTACATATGAAAAATATGCTTGAATTTGATATAATAACAATAATAATGCTTTATCTTGAGTCAATGAGTGGTAGGTCATTGACTCAAGATAAAGCCGCAAAGTTCATGCAGTGTATTTCCCCTAAGTCGTCTGGGAATCTGGACTTGAGAGGCATAATTGATTTCAAAGAGAGGTGGATACGTGTGACACAATCGATGTTAAATGATGAGCAAAATCTTTGGCATAGCTGGACGATAGAGCGAGATGTAGATGCAGGTAATCAATTGATAAAAAAATATAAGCCGCTTGTATCTTATCATGTGCAGCGTATCGGGGCTGGATTACCGAAAAACGTTTCTAGGGATGATTTGTATAGCCTAGGGATGATGGGTTTATTTGATGCTTTAAATAAATTTGATATAAAGAGAGATTTAAAATTCGACACATATGCATCGTTTCGTGTAAGGGGAGCGATTATAGATGGTTTACGTAAGGAAGACTGGCTACCACGCTCAGCGCGAGAAAAGGCTAAGAAGCTTGAAGCGCAAATTGAAGAGCTTGAGCAAAAGCTAATGCGCCATGCTACCCCTGAAGAATTAGCGGAGCATATGGAATTACCTATTGAAGAAGTATATCAAACAGTTCAAGAGCATTTTTTTTCAAATGTGCTATCCATTAACGAGCAACAAGATCAAGAAGAGCTAGAAGGAAAAACATTTGTTATACGTGATGACGATACTCGAACACCAGAACAGGAAATTGTGCATAATGAGTTATTAGCTGATTTAGGCCGCAACATTGAAAAGTTGAATGAAAAAGAGCAGCTTGTAGTGAGTTTGTTCTATTCAGAAGAAATGACGCTTACAGAAATTGGTGAAATGTTAGATTTGTCTACTTCGCGAATATCGCAAATTCATTCGAAGGCACTGTTGAAATTACGTAAGTTTTTATCACCAGAAGTAATTAATTCATAGGGAGTGGGGAGTATGAGTTTAAAAGGCGTAGAATTACAAATTGCGATTCCTAAAACATTTGATGCGGGAAAAATGGCTGACCAGCAGCATCAAAATAATATACTTCAACAAATGCATGCAAATGAGGCCCTAAAAAAAGAATTAGAGCGAAAGCAAAAGGCTGTCAATGATACGGAAAATTTAGATGCCATTTCGGATGAAGAAGAAAGCGAAAATGGGGCAAATGCCAAAAAGCAAAACAAAAAAAAGCAAAAGGAAGAAGAAAAAGTGAAGGCACATCACCCGTTTAAAGGAAATTTTATTGACTACAGCGGATAGGAGAATCTATGAATTCAGTTATTAGTATGTTAATAATAGGGCTTATTATTTCGCAACTTATTATATTTTATTTAATTGTATTACTAAATAATAAAGTAGCGAAATTTAAAGACTTAGAAGTTAGACAGGATCAGCTCATGCAGGAAATGGACGATGCGATAGGCGTATATTTAATCGAAATGCGGGAGGAGAACGATCGCCTACTGCATGAATTAACGGCAGCCAAAAATACCATTCCAAAAATAAAGCAGGTGGAGCAAGAAGCTGCTGCAGCTGTTTTGGAAATAAAGCACGAGCAGCTTTCTGAAACCGTTTTAAAAGAGCAAATAGCAATCGACAAGAAAGCGTTTGTTCCGAAAAATATTGCAGCAAACATTTATAAACAGCAAAAGAGACAGGAACCTGAAAGGCAACAACCTTCAACATTAAAGCCCGAGCTAGAAAAAACAGAGCCACTAGCACCAAAGCCAGAACCATTAACGCCTGAGCAGCAAATGATTGCTATGTATAAAAATGGGCAATCCATCGAAGAAATCGCTAAGCAAACACAAAAAGGTAAGACGGAAGTGGAGCTTTTAATTAAGTTTCATTCCTAGTGGAGCTAACAGGAAATGTGGGAGAATACTTACACTTCCTGTTAGCTATTTGTGTTTTTACTGATAACTTACTTTCTTTAGTTTGAAAAATCTTATTGATAGAAAATTTTACCTCCACTCTCGCATCTTTTTTCACCATTTCCATCGCTACAAAGAGCTACAAGATGATAGTAGCGCTATTACATAATGTCCATCGAGATCTCCATGAGGGATTGCGTGATATCTATAAATCTTTGTTGTCCCGCTCAGAATGGCAATATTAGTGTGGAGAGACGTTGTTCCATAAGAACCAAATAGTTTCGCCTTTATTAAACCGAACAGTGTTAGTAGTTTTAGATTTATCTAATCGATAAAACAAAAATGTATGAGTACCTACTGCCTTTGAATGAACATTGAATAAAGAGAACGATAAAAAACATTGTTAAAAACTTAAGAATATTTATCTATTATTTCCTTTTTTCTAATTTTATTTATATTTGTTAAACATCTATTTAAGATAAATAATCCCTTCTTTTTAGGGGAAATTAATTAG
>NZ_PYWN01000027.1 GCF_003049505.1 Metasolibacillus meyeri | reverse complement strand
CACTTTCAAAGATTTTTTCATTTCTTACTTGACTTTATATAGTTAGTCTTTCATATTGTATTAAGAAGTCAAAATAAAACTCAGCATTAATTAAAACTAATGCTGAGTGGTTTTTTATTTAATTGAGTTGTCCAAAGACCTTCTTCATTTTCTGAAACAGTATTTTGTAGAATGTAGTTTTTCTTATCAAACAATAAGCTGAATAGAATGTTATTACTAGTAGCTTCAAGTAAATTGCTGTTACTTAGAGGGTATTCATTCATTTTTAATTCAAATTCCTCAAAAAACATTTCTCCCACATAAATATTTGTTGAGTTAGTAGAATTGATTACTAATCTGTAGTATCTGTAATTAACATAATTACATTCAAACTTCTTTGATATATTATTTGCATTATTACCAACCCAAGTTGTAATATATTCATTTATATCTTTCCATTCTATCCCATCATATGAACCAATTAATTTAAAATTTCTTGGGGAAGAATCATGAAGGTAGTAACCACCATTTTTACCTGAGTGCAAAGTAAATCCGCAAATATTTGTTTTTTTACCAAAATCAATTTGCAACCATCCACTTCTAGTGCTTACTCCCCATCCAATATTTGAGCCTGTAGTAGAGCCATCAAATGCTCTATATGGATTAAAGAGTGTATGAATAGTACCACTCGCACTAGCAACTAATGGAGAAGGGGCAGTATTTGAAGTCATATTTAGATTCTTTCTTTTTTTATCAATTGTTACTATACGGTACTTATCATCTGCTTTTAGTGTTAAAGAACCTGTAGTGTATTCTTTAATTCCTATATATCTTATATCAAAATATTTATTTAAATCTATAGTCTTACCAAACACTTTCCCTGTTGCGTTTTCTCCTAGCATCTCACTTTTATCTTCCATAGTAATAGACTCTAATTCTGTCACTTTGCGGTCAAGTAGGGGAGATAGATTATCCATGCCTTGCTCTAAAAATTGAGTTGAAGTGGGGAGAGTGGATGAAATTGTTGTCCACTCTTCTTTTTGGTAGGGAATAAATTCAAGAAATTCTATTTCATCAATTTGTATATGTCCTGAATCACCATTATTTTCTAAAATATTCAATCTGTAATGCTTGTATTTTATCGAATTATTAAATACAAATTCTTTTCTTTCACTGAAACCGAACACTGTATTTTCTCTTGTGTCTAAAATATCCCAGTCAGTGTCATTATTTGAGCCTTCGAATGTCCAATTTTTAGGATTTCTTGAACTATAAGTAGAATCTATATTTCCACGAATAATATATTTATTTAACCTAGTAGATGAAGCAAAACTATATTTTAACCAAGCTTGAGTAACGCCTACCGCAGTAGACCAACTTGTTCCTCCTGTTATATCTCCATCAAAAGCACACCATCCATCTCTTGAGGAAGAAAATGATGATGAAGTTGTTACAATGTCAGAATCAAATGTATTAGAGGTAAAGCCTGTTTTGCTTCTTTTGATAAAGTGTGCATCTATTTTGTGTGTATATCTCTTATACTCACCATCATGTAAAATAAGTGATTTATTTTTAATACTATCTTGCCATGCTCTATACCCATTAGGCAAACCAAACTCAAAATCTGTATCTCCAAAATTTAGTATTGCTTTACTACCGCTATTTAAACCAATTAATGGATATATTTCTACACCTGTTGGAATAGTTATAAATGCAATTCCTTGAGATATGCCATCTATAAAAAATTCGATTTCACCTAAGTCTAAATCAAGTCCTACTCCCAAAATACATGGAATATTGCCTATTGAATCTCCATATAAATGGTTGTATGCATTATTATATTGCATATAACCACGAGTTGCTTCATAAGTCCACATGTTTATACTAGGTGATAATTGGGGCATACTATATGTTTTAGAATCAAATGAATCTAAACACACACCAATAATATTATACGAATTAATTAAATATTTAGCTTCAAAATATAATCTTCCTTTTGATTCTGGAGTATCAGCCTTAGCTAATCCGTTCTCAATTGTTAAATCATCTGTAATTATTGCAGATGCAGATTTTGTTGTTGGGTCTAATTTTACTTTTCCGTTCATTCTTTGCTCACCACCTGTAATCTATCAATCCTCACCCATTCATCACGAATAATTTTCTTCTTATATAAACTCCCTGCATCAACCCATGTTGAATCAATTGGCATGTCATGCTGATAATTACGCTTTAATCTTAGCCCATTCGAATCTTCAACAAACGCATTACTCTCAAAATCTGAATTAGCAACTAAAAAAACATCCGTCACAAACCCTGCAGACAAGTCAATTCTAATTTGAATGTATTGTTTTGTATCGGAGAGGATAGCGCCATCATAACCAGCAGCAATCCAGTCAGACCAATCTATATTATTATCTGAGAATCTTGTTAAAATGGCGATTGAACTAGTGCCATTATCAATACTGTTGCTAAATACCTTTTCAAAATCATGAAACTTATCCTCTAAATTAATCACATCTGAAATCCAAGTGCCTTGTTCTGCGTAAACAGGGTTTCCTTGACCATCAGTATCCACCTGTGCTAATCGTAAATAGCCTGTTGCTGCATCAATTTCTGTATTATTGTGAGTACCTGAAACACCAATAGGCAAGCCTATCTCTTTACGTTCTAAGTTATCGCCTACAGTTGTCATATAGTTTCCTCGCTTTCTAGTGTTTAATCGTCCAATTAATTTGACCTGCTTTGTTAGCCTCTAGCGGGGCATAGAAGCGCTCTACTTCGAAGCCTCTTGACTTAAATACTAAATAGCCATTTAAGTCTTTATTTGAAGTTAGTTTTACTTCGATAAAGGCACTTGCATTAAAGGGAAGGGCGACAATAGGTTGGAAGAATAGTTGGATATCATTTTTTTGATATATGGTTTTGTAACCAAAGTTAATAGATTTTATATTAGATTTATGAGAGCCTTGCACATTGCTATAATCAGTATAAGCCTCTTTATAAGTGATAAGGTCTTTGTTTGTAAAATTTGTTGTTAAATGAAGAATCTCTCCATTTTCTGCATGGTATTCAATTTCAACTCTTTTTCCATTTAAATTGAAAGAACCATCTGCGATTTCGAAAAAAAGCTTCATTCCTTGACCGAACAAACCAAAACGAATGACCTGATTTTTCTGTATTAAGTAAAAGTCATTTTTTTTATGTGTGAGTAGGTCATACTCGGTGTAATTTTTTCCATTTGCATAATCAGCTGCCCAATTAAAAGGTAAGCTAATTGCTTGATAGTTTCTTGCATCTACAAATATCATTTCTATCAATCTCCTTCATTGCATTGAAGTTCTTTTTGTGAAAATTTCATAAAAAATAGGGCAAGGGACGATACCCCTTACCCTGTAAAAAGTCATTTTTTATTATACGTAGCGATAGGAAACACGTTGTACTAATAAATTTTTCCCTGCACTAGCGTCAATCGGTACGTCTGCATACACAGAAATTTTAACAAAGTTACCACCTGCTAAATCGGCATTAGTGCCATTATCCAATGTTTGATTGGCAAAGCCTAAAATCTCTCTAGCGTTTGGTGTGACCTCGATTCGAACTGCTACATATTCCACTGTTCCATCAAAAACGGGATTTCCTTCTACAGTTACCCAAGATGATGGCTCTGTCACATCTGTTGTACCTGCTTTAGTTACTTTGTAAATAAATCCATTCGCATTTGTTGGTTGTACATAAGTGTTTAGTGCTAGTGGCTGGGATGCAGACCAAACTTGAGCAGTAGCAGCATTGACATTCGTTGTAGTACCTGTAGTTCCTAAGTCCTTTGTACCATTTGGATTTTGCGTTCCAACCCCGCCTTTACCAACAGGCACAAATGCAGTTTCATTCAAGCTATCAACTCGTACCTGAAACCAATTATCACGAACAGCTTCAACGACTTTTCCTTCTGCGCTTCCATCACTACCATTGCGGTCACGAGTTGTAAATGTTACTTCTTCCATTTTAGAGCAATCCTCTGTACCTCCACGATTGTTCCAAATGTAAAAAACCTTTACAAGAGACTGTGAATCTGCATCAACAGTATCATAATTTACTGTACTTTTTACCTCACTTACTTTTTCATTAGTGCCTTCATACCATGATACGATAGGTGCGTTTGTCATAAATAAATTCCTTCTTTCTTAATCAATTTTTATTTTTATATTTACTGTCAGATTAAAAGCGTCAATATTGAAAGAGGGGACATTCAATCTGAATACATCATTGGCTTTGACTTTTGTTTTAGTAATTGTATGAGTTCCATTATCTTTGTGGTTTTCTGCATCAATACATAAAGGCTTATCAAGAATGGATGTCCATGTAGACCAATCTTCCGATGTTTCAATATCTATTTCTGTAGCAAGTGTTCCTTTTTTAGAAACGAATGCTTGAACATCTATAATTTCTCCGTTAAAAGGATAGACATTGTGAGGGTCTTGAATACCTTGCAAGATTTCTTGGGGACAAATGAAGACAATCGCATTGTAATCCGTTTTTTCGCTAATCTCCTCTAGCTTGATATAATGCTCTTTGGACATCAGACCGTCATATGTACTAGTTGCCTTAGGAATATTTCCACCTAATGCATCAATCGGAATCCAATCCATACCATTCCAGCGATAGCGTATTCCAGAGTCGTATACTTGAACTGTCCAGCCAACCTGGGGATTCGGGTATGTTGTTCTAATAGCACTTTCTGTTTGCACATATGGCTGGTAGATAAGAACGGTTGTGTTATAAGCATCATCAACTAATTTCGTTGCCTTTTTTGCTTCTTCTGTGGCCATAAGGGCATTATTTGCTGCATGGTTGGTAGAATTAATCGCGACAATCATTCGGTCCATTATGTCTTCAAAATCTTCAGTTCGATCAATCAGCTCTTTTACTTGTTCTTTCGATTTTTCTATAATTTCATAGAGAGATTCGCTAGCTGACTTATCATAGTGCATAATTCTGTTACTTGGATAGAGTAGAACACCTCTGCCGCGGTACATAACAGATACTGTTTCAGCTTCTTTTTCTGCATGAAAAAAAACGAACCCATTTGTATAATCACAATAGAATTCGTTTTTTTCTAAGCTATGCTTTATGTATTTTTCATGATTTACTTCAAACATTCCTGATATTCTTACACGATATACTTTATCAGGGATTTCTAGTAGTGCTATACGCTGATTTACTACACGTGTAATGTCTAAACGATCAACAAAAGGGTCATTTGGCGTTCCTTTTCTCCAAATGATATGAATAGGATTATTAAACTCTAAGTAGCTAATTGGTTGTTTCGTTGTCAAAATTTCACCTCCTTTTATGAGCCTACATTTACATTCGTACTAAGCCCCTGTGTTCCGATTTTTGTCTTTACAGATGAAACGTGAGTTGTTACTTCATTATCAGCTACAGCCAATAGTTTACCATTCACATAGACATTCTTTGAATTTCCGCCAGTTACACTGCCTGTCGTTATATTTTCGTGCTTACCATTCTTATATGTTCCACCACCTGGAATAGTGTAACTATCTGTTTCTTTAGTTTTATCACCTTTGACAATGGGGGTTTGTCCATTTATTTTTACATTTGTCACTGTTGCAGTTACGCTTCCATCAATCTTAGCATCTATTTTATAGTCAACATCTTGGTATTTTGGTTCACCAGGAATCCACATGTCTATCCATACCCCAAAAGCATTAGTATAACCACACCGTCCAGTTTGATAATCCATGTATCCAACAGGGCATGTTCGAGGGTGGTAACCATCTTGTTCTGTTTTTGTATATATAATATGGTCTGTCGCTGTCGCTTGTACAATTTTCACATCAGCTAATGCTACTTTTGCCATTGTTTCACCTCTTAATAGGAAAAGCTAAAACCAACCTCTTAGTTGAGGTCAATTTTAGCTCCTTTCATTTCTATGCCGCTTGAAGAGAGTTTAATGTAGGTGCTTGCGTTTAGCGATAATAAAATTTCTCCATTTTTAATCATAACGGTTGCTTCTCCAAATTTCATGGCAACATCTTCACCTTTTACTACTCGAACATATTCATTAGTTCCAGTTCTCATAACGGCTCTTGTTTGAGCATCAAGTCTAATGCCACCTGTAGTCTGTAGCAGCATAGCTTGGCCATCGCCTTCTGTGTCCGTTTGGTTCATGAGGAATTTGCTTTGGAAGTTAGGAGGGGAGTATTCAAATGCAAATTTATTATTGTCTTTGTATATTTTCCCTAACTCGCCACCACTCTCAGCACCCCAAATCATTTCAGGGTATGCAGAAGTGCCACTTCCATTAAAGTGAAGCTTGAATTTTGTCGTGTCTGAGCCTTCTCCACTATATTGGGTTTTAAGCTTAATATAGTTATCTTCAATATGGACAACATCTTGAGGGGAACTGGAATTAAGTGTAAGCAATTTATTTACGGTTAAGTCAGAAATAAAGCTTCCATCAATCGCTATTGGGTCATTTAAGTCATCCATAACAATGAGTTTTTTAGCATACAGCATACCATCTGTACCAATCCAAAAGCGCTTATCACCAGATACATCAATGGCGATTCCTTCATTGGCATTTAATCTAATTTGTTGCCCATTGTTACCGTTAATCGTGATACCTTCATCTTGGTCGAATATAATTTTTTCACCTAAGAAGCCATCAACTATTTTTAAATTATGCGTAGTGATATCTTTCGCATAAAGCCTGCCGTCCGTACCCACATAGAATTTTCGATCCCCATCCACATAGATGGATATAGCCTCATTGGCATTTAACTTAATCACTTCACCATTGCGGCCGATAATGGTGATTCCTTCCATCCAATCGAATGTAATCGCATCACCTAAATCCCCATCAACGATGCGTAAATTTTTAGTGACTAAGCCCTCTGCATAGAGCGTACCATCTTCCCAATTCGGGTCTCCAAGCGTTGCAAATAATTTACTAACCCATTTGTTATTTTCCCATTTTTGCAGTGCAAGTCCATTGGTCGCATTTAAATAAGCTCTATACTTTCCATCATTTCGAACCGCAATAAAGCCAAAATCATTCATAATTAAATTATTATGATATCTGCCCATTTGAATGCCAGAGTAGAATAGGGAATCCTCAATTGCTTGTCGAAGTCTAGTTGCTTCATCATAGTAATTTTTAAACATTTGAACAAATTGGCCGCGATTTTCAATGATGCTTGTAGATTCAGTTAAGGGGTCGGTCATATCAATTAATAAATTCTGCGCTTCTAAATAGCCATTATTAATGACTTTTATGTAGCTTGATAGATAAGTTAATAATTGTAGATAAGCATTTTTTAAAGCGCTTGTTGAATATCTATCCGTAGTTGAGTGAACAGTAGGGAAGGTTCGAGTAAATGTATCGAATGCTCCCTCGACATCTGTATAGTTATCTCTTGCACTTCTTATATATTTTTCTGCTTGTTGTAGCAACAGCTTATAATCAGAATGAATTTTATATAACTCTTTAATCATATCTAATTTTTCAAGCGTCGTTAATTTTCCATCTGCAACAATTTTGTCAAATAAACCGATATTAAAGTAATTATTTTCAGCATCTAAAATGATTTTGTCTAGATTGTTTACAACTTTGATATTCTCTGCAACCATATTGCGAGAATACAAGGTGCCATCTGTATTTGCCCACAGAACCTTTTTCCAATCGCTCCCATCTCTTTTACTGACAGAGAAACCTTCGCATGTAGTTAGTGCGACTCTTGTAGCGTTGTTCCATGAGACAAGACCAAAACATTCATGGTCTTGTGGAATTAAATTGCCGTTCTCATCAAACTGGTTATCGGATACAAGGCCTAATCTCATCACCTCGTCACCTTGTCTATTAAAGATAGTAGTTCTAGAGCCACGTGTAATCCAAATGCCAGATTCATCCTCAATCATTAAATTAACGCCTGAGATGATTTTGCCAAAAATGCGCTCACCGAAAATACCATCTTTCGAAATGGCATGCTTCCAGCTATTTCCGTTATCATTGGTTATCGCTAAAAAGCCATTTTGAATGACTAGCCAGCTTAAAGGATCTTCTAAATCCTTTACAATGATGCCGCGTTCACTGATCTCAATTTGTTGATTGTATCCTGCCATAATGGCATTTTTTAAAGAATCCCATTTGTTATTAATAATGTCATTGATTGCACCGTTATTTTCTTTAGATAAATCCCATTTCCATTTTTCCATTTGAACGAGGGTAGAGGTACTTCCCGCTTTATTTAATTGTTCTAGCCACGTGTTCTTTTCGTCAATTTCATTAGAGATTGTCAGTGAAATAGAACCGTCTTCAAAGCTGTGTCTAATTTCGGTAATTTTAGTTTTTATCTCAACCTGAAGCCTATCATAACGAACGCTAACAACATCGCCTAAACCAAGCTTATCCCAATCATTTTGAGCTTCAACAATGCTTAAAAAATCGACTAAGCTCATATCTAATTTCACTTTTGGCTCAAGGTATTGTCGAAAAACCTCTTTTGCTTCCTCCAATAAGTCCTCTTCATCAATAATGGCATCATTAACATATTCTTTTTCAATTTCAAAATGAGACAGTTCTTTTAATTCGTCTGATGAGAAATTATTTTCTCTTAATAATTGAGTTTTTAAGATGGATAATTTATTTGCGTAATCATTTAATTGGTATTTTAAATCTCGAATAAAGGATTCTTGTAGGGAAACTTGGGTTCTTTTCAGCTCTAAACGGTGGATAATGTTGGCGTGTTCAGTAGTATGGGATTGGAAATTAGCATTTGAAATATCCAATTCATTTTCAATGATTGTTTTTTCTGTATGCAAGACACTTAATTTTTGCTCTTCTGTTTGCACAATGGCTTGTTGATGAGTGACTGCTGCTGTTAAATTGGCGAATTGTTCAGATAGAGATTCAATTAATTGCTGATAATTTTCTAAAGCGATACATAAGGCATCGCTCATATATTCTGAGTGATTCACGACATGGCCGTTTTTCTGTTGAAAAGGATACATATAATATCTGTAATCCTCTATATAGGCTTGCCCAGTAGGATTTAGGCGATGGATTGAAAGTCCATCTTGTCCATAAGCCTTTAGCCTAGTGATTGTTTCAATGGTGTTAGTAGAAAGGTTGAAGCTTTCTAAATACTTGCCATCCCGAATGAAAAAACCTTTATTATTGCCCATACTCTCGGGCTTGTAAAAGCTAATCGTACAGTTAATCGAGTCCCAGACTATTAAAGCATTCCACATGTTAGCCAATTCATAAATAATTTCTAATATATTATTAGAGGAAACTTCATAACTTCTAAATATATTTTCAAAATAACTGTCAA
The DNA here is from genome assembly GCF_003049505.1 of Metasolibacillus meyeri. Lineage (GTDB taxonomy): Bacteria > Bacillota > Bacilli > Bacillales_A > Planococcaceae > Metasolibacillus > Metasolibacillus meyeri. The sequence goes on along the minus strand of NZ_PYWN01000027.1, from coordinate 19,153 downwards.
CATAGCCTAGTTTCCAATTGGTATTCACTGAAGATAAAATCTCGTTTACGATTTCAGATAGATTCTTACTTACAACTTCAAAACTTCTTATATTTTTATCGCTTAATTGAACACCCAATGATAGGGCAGTGAACTGCACATATTCATCATTATTGTAGGATTTGTCTGAATTATTAATAAGGAAATATTCTGTCACATGTCCATATTTCAATTTAAATAAATACCGATGTTTAATGTTTTCTATGTTGGCATTATTCATAGGAACACCATCTTCAACGATGACAGTAGGTATCTTAAACGATAGCTCGTTCAATACCGATAATTTTTTATCATATGTAATATCATAAGCCTCATGAATTCGGCCGATTGTCTTTTTATCGGGCTTGCATAGAAAAATTTTTGGTTTATCAGGCTTTACGTTATAATTTATTTCTCCTAATTTCAATATCTCACCTCCTTGCTCTAATCATCATTCTTGGATAAAGATATTTTGATAACGTACATCCATATCAAAATCTCCATTCCCTTTTAAAATATTGATTCCTAGCGGTAGCTCTAGAAATTCACCGTTATGGTCATCATATCTGTAGATGCCTAAATGCTGTCGATCAGACACTATCGCTTCTTTATCACAGTTAATATAAACTTCTTCATTGTTAATTAGATTATTAATCGTTAATGTTTGATTATTATTTACATTGACTAGTGAGATAGCACCGTTGCCATTTTTCTTACGTATCCATATTTTCGGCTTGATGCTGAGGTCGCCTACGTTTTCTAACATTTCACATGGCTCAAAGCTGATTGAAAAGGATTGAAGATATGGTTTTACATCCATATTTTTTGAATGCATTACTACTTTATATTTGAAATATAATTTGCTCAGATCATAATTTAATAAAAGATGTTTATTATGCAAATCCATTTCTGTCCAGTCAGACCAGACGATATTGTCAGGAGATACAGAGAAATAATAGTCCACTAATTGTGAATGGACGTTAATTAAATTGCTTTGAATAATCGTTATATAATTGGATAGGTTACTTGATAGATTATATGCTTTAGATATATACGTGCCTTGTAGGTTTAAGAGTGTGTTCCATTGCATTTTAAACACCTCATTCTAATCAATTTTTCCAAATGGTCTAAATTCACAGCTATAGTTCACCGCTTTCCATCTAATCGTTTTTGCTTTGCGCCAAACGACTGAGCCATCTATCAATGTAGTATTATTTTGAACGCCAGACCAAGAAGGCTCTGTTACACCTGAAATCCCTGCTGTTTCACAAACATAATAAAATAATCTACTGCCATTAGTAGAAAATACAACATCTCCAACTTGATAATTATAGGTAGTTCGCCAGTCAGCACCTTGTGCATCGTAAAATTCTTGATTCAATCCACTTAAAAAGGAGGGGGGAGTGACAGAGCTTTTGCCATCAACAACGCATTCATAAATATAACCATTATCGGGAGACGCTCTTACTAAATCACCAATCATATACTCTCTTTTCGTTTTCCAATGCGCTGCATGTACGCCATTTCTTGTAGCAACCCATCCGATATAGGTGTTAATCGAAGGGGTGCTATTCCAAATAACTTGTCCAATTTTATATGTGTCAGTATCTATATTGTCAATTGAATTTGCCTTTTTTTCGAGTGCAGTTTCAATGATTTTAAAATTACTTCCATAAGAGATAATCGTCTCTTTAATATCGTCCTCTTCAAATGTATTTTCGGTTACAATTTTTAAACCTAGGTCATTTGTTATCTCCATTACTGTATTTCACTCCATTTCTTTTGTTCAAAATATAAGCTCCCCCAAGAGTTATCGATTTTTTCAATGGTTAGCCCGTTTGAAGTAGCGGTCATATTATTTAGGCTACCATCATGAAAAGATGAGATGTTTTCAACAATATGATGTCCCTTATCAGTTTCTCTAAATTTCAAATGCTCAAATCTGTGTTCATGAGAATAAGAATAGGGGGAATTACATCGAATAGTTAATTCGACATGCCCTTGATGCAAGCCATTATGAATTAAAGTAGAATCACCTTCGACTAGTGCATAAAAGACTCTATTTGGGTTACTATCGAAAACTAAAGGTTTGTAATAAGGCTGGAAAAGCCAACGTGCAATTTTTCTAATATCCTGATCATTTAGCCAATTTTCAAGATAAAAAGATAATTTAAAAGAGAGTGGTGCATGCTCCACTCTCTGAAAATAAGGTTCATTATTATTTGCTATCTTTTTTTCGATTATTTGCCGCTGGGGGAGAAAGGTTTCGTTGTAAAGATTGCCATTTGACCAGCCTATTGTGACACCCATTTCTTGAGAAGAAGTTCCATCGTATATAAAGTGGGTAGATTCCAGCATAATTATTTTATTCCTTTCCTGCGAAGTAGCTCGTCATTCATCATTTTATTGAATTTCTTTAAATCATTCATATCGCCATCCATTTTATCAATATTAAAATTAATCGTGATCGTATCTGAACTAGCACCAGCAGGACCAGCGAGATTTTGCAGTGGGCTTGACATCGATTGCATAACCGATGAAAAATTATGCGAAATAGCAGAAATGCTATTTGCTAAACTGTCGCTGAACTTACTATGTGCTAGTAAGCTTGCTGTATCAATTTTAGCAAGAGCTGCTTCGTTGGAATAGGCAGTTGCAGCCGCTTGTGTAGGGGGATTTGTGCTTAATGAACCTACGCGAGAATTAATTCTATTTCTATAAATCCCACTTAAAATATTAGCATTTTGTTTAATAAAGTTTTTCAGCACTTCTTGATTTTCTTTTGATAACTTATCAAATTCAGTGTTAAAACTTGAATTAGGCTCAATTTTTGAACCTGCTGAACGTCCCTCTGCAGCCCATTTAGCCCCTTCTCGTTTAACTGCATCGCGCATATCGCCCATGGGCAAGTCCTTGCCTATAATATCTGATAAAAATTTACCAAATAACACTTGAAAGTCTGCATGGGTGACATTAGAAGGTGAATTGCTAGAACCACTACCTGAAGGAGGGGAACTATCAGGAAGATTCGCCTTAGGCTTATTGGGATCAAAGCCATCTATCTTTAGCTTGTTAGGGTCTGGTAGTGAAGTATATTCGTTTATTAATTTGAGCGCTTCTTTAAGATTATCAATTACATTTTCACGAATAGATATACCTACAGCTTCCATTGTCCCGTCTAAAGTGTTGGCTAGTAGAGGCATTGTCTCTTCCATTTCAGTGATATAACCATTTAAATGAGCCACAACTTTTTCAAAATGCCCTTTTGAAATGTCTTCACGTATTTGAGCAAACTTTCTTTCATCGTTTAGCAGATCATTATAATGTTTTTGCCAATAAGCTTTTTCTTTTTCTATACGCTCACTATTTTTTTTATATTGCTCATCCTCTAACTCTTCACGCTCACGGATATCATCCTCTTTATCGCTAAGCAGATCATTTAAGGCTTCTTTTTGCAGGTCAATATCACGGCTATGACGCTTTTCTGCAATATTTTTATCAATATTGTCTAGCTGCTCTTGTAGCTGTTTCCGTTTAGACTTTGCCTCATGAGAATCATCTAATGCTAAAAGATTCATTTGGTCGACAATCTTATTACGTTCAGATTCAAGTTCATCAATTTCCATCTGATAAGAGCGTCCAGCCTCTTGACGGTCAAGTAATTTTAATTTTGCCTGAATGCTCTCACGGAATAAATCTAATTCATCCTTCATCGCTTTTTTCCGTTTGTCAGAGGCTTCTTGTTCTTTTTCAAGCTCCTTGTCAATCATCTTGATATGTTCATCTCGACGTTCTTGAACATATTCTTTATAAGCATTGATTACTTTATTGGCAATATTCTCACGCATTTTTTCTAACGATTTATTTAACTGATTAACTGCAGCGCTTGCATTCCAGTAAGCTGCTGTTACCTCTTCCAGCATCTCGGTAGCCTTTTTTAAATCCTCTGGGGAAATTTCAGAGTGCTTTAGCTTCTCAGCTTGTTGACGTCTTGTTTTGTCGTGTATTTCGACTAATTCTTGTTGTAGCTTAATTTCTTCTTCTATACTATTTCTATATTCAGCAGAACCTTCTTCATAGAAACTTCGCATTGTTTTAAGAACATTAATTTGATCGCTTATATCATCGACACGCTCGTCTGCTCTTGTTTTAATATTAGCAACAATTTCAAAGTTATTATTACTGATTTCTTGAGCTAAATTTTTAACCGAAATAGATAATGCGTTCGCATCATCTTTCATTGCTTTCAAGACTTCACCAGAATATTCTCCACTCGCAATTAGCTTATTTAAATCATCTAAATCTTTTTGATTTATAAGCATTTTACGATTAGTGTGCTTGTTAATTTTTTCTAAAGTTAAAACATAGCGCTCCGAGTTTTTATCTAGCTCTTGCAATTTAGCCTTTTCATATTCAATAACTTGGTCTTGTTTTTCAAGATTATAGTTTCTAGCAGATTGCATATTATCTAGTTTTTTATGACCGATTTCATTCGTGCTGTTCTGAACGGATGTTTTGAGGTTGACTATTTTTTTATTTAACTCATCAATAACAATTTGAGATAAACCACCTTGCTGAATTAATTCTTCATAAAAAGCCATTGCCTCTTTATCTACATTTTGCTTGCGTTTTAAAATATCAATTTGCTTATTCAGTGTTGCATTGTACTGAGAAGAATCCCTATTGATATTTTTTAGCTTTGCCTCCTCAAAAGCATAGCCATCATCTAAGATTTTACGTCGTTCATCGAATTTCTCGGTATAGGAATCGATGTTTTCTATTGTTAAATTTGAAATTCTTCTTTTGGTAGCTACCATATCTGTCTGAACTGCATCATAGGCCGCCTTAGCCTGATCCTTGCTTTGGGGTGTTGTAGATACTGCTGAATTACTTGTAGATACAATCCCTTTTTTAGCATTATTAACATGTGAGGCTGGATTAATTGTTTGTCCCTTAGAGTTCCTTATTTCATAATGAAGATGAGAGCCATCTCCGCCATTACTTTTAGTAGTACCTGAATTACCAATAGTGCCGAGTTTAGTACCTGCTGTAATTTGCTGACCTTTGACAACAGATATATCATTTAGATGAGCATAATAATGTTTGTTATTTTTTTCATCTTGAATAATGACAAGATTCCCGTATGAAGAATGTTCACCAATATCCTTGGCGTTTCCTGCTTTGTAAACTTTACCATTGATATTAGATTCAAGGGTATCCCCAATTTTCCCATCAATATCTATACCTGTATGGTTATCAGAACGAGCACCATATTGGCTAGTGATGGATCCACTCCAACCTTTTAAATTTTGTTTAGTAGTAGTTGTTGTTTTACTAGTATCTTTATTAATTGTTACATTGCCAGTTTGTTTAATATTACCTGAAGCTATTTGTTGTCTTAGCGCTTTAGCTTGTTTTTCTTGTAGCTCTAATTTTTGTTTTTCTAATTTTATTTCTTCCTCTAACGATTTACGATAGCTTTCAGAGTGTTTTGGTAAATCTTCTCGGCGATCTTGTTGTTTAGCAATTGCTTTGTCTAATTCTCTTATAGATGTGGCATATTCGTCTGTAATGTAAATAGCTTCTTGGGTTGTTTTGTTATTTTCTTTAGTAGCTCTAGTAGCTCTATTAGTTGAAGTCCCTAATGTTTTGAAATCTATATTAATTTCTCCTAATGAGAAATTATCAAAGGTTTTATTTAATTCTTCTTGCCCTGTTCGAGCTTCTTTACTTGCTCCACGTATCTTTTCAAACTCATCAACAGTATAAGCCGTATCTGCATAACTTTCACCTGATTTTACAGTTGGAAGGGTAAACATTTTTTTAGTTTCATCATAATAAACGCCCCATTTATTAGCTAAGTCATGCATTAATTGAATATCTACATCAGCTTTTAATTGAGCTAAATTACTCCAGTTATCTAAATCTCCTTGATAAAATTTAAATTGTTTCTTTACAAAATCTTCGATTAAACGAATATTGTCTGTATAAAAATTTTCGTTTTTTTCTAATTTTTCTATTAATTGTCTTTGAGCGACGTTAATATCTTCATCTCGTAATCGAGTTAATTCCTGAATCATTGCAGCTTCATCGCCTATATAATTAATTAACGTCGAATGTTTTGCAAGTAATTCAGTCATTGTTTTACTTGTAAGATGACCTGTTGAATTGTAATCTTCGAGAACTTTATTAATACTAGAAATTTCGCTAGTTGCACTCTGTAATTCATCTGAGAATTTTTTGAATTTTTCGGTGGCAATATCGCCCCCAGCAGCTTGAGCAGCTATAGCAGCTCTTATGGTTTCCATACTTACGCCAGCTTTTTTAGCTTCAATATAGATGCGATTGTATTCAGAAACAGAGTCGGACAGTTTTTGGTTTAAAACAGATATAACAGAGGATATTTCTGAATCTGAGAAACCTGATGATTTTAAAATATTAGGGAGATTTGACAACAGATCATCAGCATTTTTTTTTACTTTCACAAATGATTTTTCCGAAGCATTTTCAATATCATCAAAGACTTGTATAATCTCTGGAGTAATTGCATAGTAGTCAACTGAAGTAAATAACTCTTCTAACATTTTATTTACTGTGCGTATGTTGGAGAGGTCTGCTAAGTCTAATATTTGAGCTGAGAAGGTTGATGCAAATACCTTGGAACTTTCGGTGAGACTATCATTTTTAGAAATTGTATTTTCAATAGCTGATAGATAATCTAATTTCATTATAGTTGTTAAGTCGCTGAGTTTTTCTTCTTCGCTTTGTAATACCTCAATATAGCGTTTTGTTGATACAATAACTGATTCTAAATAATTCATATCAGCATGAGTTCCATTTTGGGAGGCATCTATTAACTTGCTTTCCAATTTAGGTAATAATTCATTAATCAATTTAGAAGAGGAATCATATATTGGATCCCCATCTTTATTTACAAAATCTACAACATATTTAATATTTACTTCTTGTCCAGGTTTATTATGACTACCTTCATTTTCTATAGCAAAACTTTGCCCGTGTTTATTTAGACGCTCTAGAATATTTTCACTTTCGTAAATCCTACTATTTCTAGCATTCTCCTCTTCAATTCTAGCTTTTTCTTTTTCGATATCTAATTCTTCTTTAAGTAAATCAATTTTAATTTTTAATGCCTCATGGCTAAGAATAACCTTGTTTCCATAAGCATCTACACCTGAAGCAAGAGAGGGGAGTAGCTGAGTAATTTCATTTTGAATATCTCGATACTCAGCGATGGTTTTGTTATCAGGATTAGGTTCCTGCATCTTATTATTTAGTTTCTCATATTTAAGAACAAAAGAGTCAATTGCTTGCTCGTTATTGCTGTACGAATTTAAAATTTCTTTATTTGCAGCTACTAGCTCATCGAATTTTCTTTTTGCTTCGCCCATTTTGTCCACTATCGTACTTACTGTTTTTCCAACCACGAAATCTAATGCAGCAAAGGCTAATCCTACACCAGTAGCTATAACTAAACCTTTTAATGCATTTTTTGCAGCGGTGGCTGAACCAATCAATGCTGTGAAATCATCACTCATAGTCCTTATATTAGATCCCATAAGAGAGAATCCAGAACGAGCATTTCCCATTACATCAATCAAATTTTTTGAGCTACTTGAGGCATTTTCAATCCCCTGTGTAACAACGACTAATTCATTCGATATAGTCAGACCATCTAATGACTGTGAAGCTAATGCTGACCATGTAGTATTTAATGAGGTAAGGGCTGTGTCTACTTGTAAAATTTGCTCATAGGTATCCTGCAAGCCATATGTAATGGATTCTGTTATTACATCTACAGGAAGAGCTTGCAGGGCGGTTTGGAGGGAATTTATCATATCTCCAACGGCACTGCTATTCATTGAATATTGCAGTTCCACGTTGATGCGTAAATCTTTTTGTAGTTTATTGATGTATGTTTGAATGTTTTTTTTTGAATTACGTTCAGCTACATTTAATGCTAAAAGTAACTCGATCGGTTTATTTGTTGGGCTCACTGTATCTTACTCCTTTATTAAATGTAGTGAAATTTTTTATTCTGAAAAAAGCATACTTTAAGCAAGGGGAATATAAATTTTTCAAAATAAAAAGACCTCGCATTCGTGCGAGGTCTTCATTTTTGAGCTGGTGGTATTTGCTATTGGATGCTAGATTGCTCTTTTAAATTTTCAGTTTGACTTTCAGACTTCAGCTTTTCTTGCTACTTGTCTAATTCAACAAGCATTTTTTCTGCTAATTCGCTAATGCTATACAATTGTTCAATGACTTTATTGATTTCATCGTCGTTAAATACAAGCTCTTTAAATATTTTATGTAGGCCTGTTGTGTAGATTTTATCAGCCGTTTCTTTATGGATTTCATAGGACTTTCCATCTAACTCATCTTTTAATGAAGAGAAGTGTTTGAAGATTAAGAACTCTGTATAGCGAATCAATTCAAAATCATTGGAGATAAATGGCGCATTATTTTGTTCATAGTAATTAATTGTTTCTACTAATTCAACAAATAGCTCGTCCTTCTTATTTTGGCTAAATGTAGGGTAATAAAGAATAAATTCATCTTGCTCTTTATCGAAGTAGAATTTTTCCTTTTGATTGACCTTTTCTGTTTGTTGATGAATATAGGATAGGCCTACTGGATTGTGTTGTTTTGTCATTTTAAAATGCTCCTTTTTTAATTTTATTAATCAATTATGCCTTGGCGTAATTGCGTCCAGATTTTTTTCGAGCTTGCTCGAAAATCTCCTCTTCAAAATCTGTGACATCCGCCGGAGGCTTTATCATGATTCAGTGGACGTAGATACCCGCTGAATAAAAAGCTATATAAGCATTCATCTTGCTATATAGGAAGGTGAGAGTGTTCTGTATCTATGGCTGCGTTTTCGATACAAGAAACATTTTCTGGATCATGATAAATAATTCAAGTTTTTTCCTAACAATCTTAGGGAAATATTTCAACTATTTATAATTAAAAATAGAGTAGGGAAGTGATCCCTACTCTAAAATGTGATTAAACGACAGTTACTTCGACGGTATCGCGGTTACCTGCTGTATCTGCTACACGAACCATGACAACATCGCCTGCGTTTGCAGAACCTGCTAATGTAATAACGCCGCTAGCATTTACTGTTGCAATCGTAGCATTATCAGAAGTAAATGTTAAACCTGTGTTATCTAATTTAATTGTGCCGTATAAGCCACCACGCTGACCGTAAACAGTCACTAGCTCTGAGTCGGCTGGTGTTAAGCCCGCTTCCAATGTTAATTCTGGTTTATCTACATACAGACTATGTACTTCTACAGTATCTTGATCAAAGCGTTTAATCGAGATAATTGCGTATACGCCTTTATTATCTGCTAATGCTCGACCAGACATAGGCGTAGATGAAACGCCATCATGTGTCATCGATAATTCTAATGCACCATCTGGCTTAAATTGAGGTACGATAATTTGCATTTCGCCAACTTTACCATTGCGTGTATTAATATCTGCATTCATAACCATCTTCACAGCTTTAGGGAATGCATCACCTGTAATTTTAACTGTGTCCATTACTTCTTTGTATACATAAACAACATTGACCTCTTTGTCAGCTAATGCAGGGTATGTAAATTCATTGCCATTAGCAACGACTTGAACATACTCACCATTACTTGCTTGAACATGAACTGTTCCAAAAGGTGTATTTGGTAGCGTACCTTTACCAGTGCTATCCAACGTGATAAATTCATCAGCGAAATAGTCACCTAATTCACGTAAAATACTAGTACCGTTTTGCATAGCTAAATATTTCATATCAAAAGTCGCTTCTGTAATCTTGAACGTTAGCTCTTTTTGATAGTTGTATTCGTAAATACCTTTGCTGCCTTTACCTGCATTAATTAACTGTGACTGCATTTGCTGCTGCATGGAAGCATCTAACTTTGTTTTACCATTTAAAATCAAGTTATTTGTTTGTGGCTCAAAATATTTCACTTCTGATACCGATACTAAAAATTCATTTTCTTTTGTCATTATTATTCCTCCAATAAATATGTTATTAGTTATCCATTAATGGTTTTATTCGCTTTATCAATAAATTCTTTAGCGTCCAATGTAACTCCGTCATCTGTATTGCTATCATCAATATGGCCCAACCAATGTGGAAGGTTGGTGTTATCTTTAAATTCAACAAATCCAGAATAACGTGCATTTAATATCGCTTCAGCACCTAAAATATGGTCGAATCTCGTTAAGCCTTTTTGAAATTGGTAGATGGTCAATTGCGCAATTTCAAAATAGGGGAGCCCGCTCATACAGTGATAGGCAACAATTTGTTGATCGATTCCGGCGGTGCGATTGCCATGTTTACTTAAAAACTCTTTTGCATCATCAATTTGTTTTTTGATTTCGGGGTTAATAAATTCATCATCGATATCAATTAAGTTTTGTTCGCTAATCATTGTCTTGAGTTTATCGAAGTCACGTTCACGAATAACGATTTCATTTTTTACGATAATTTCGAATTTGTTTTGATCATTTAGATTAAATCGAAAGTCATCTGTTTGTAAAATCATTTCAAGTAAGCGAATTAGCTTATCAATAAGAAAAGTAAATTCATTTGTAGAGATTAACATTAAAAATTGCAAATAAGACATTCGTAAGATGTTAATATCTTGTGTAGCATTTTTAGGAAGCATTAAGCATTGCACGACATTATAAAATTCTTCACAATCGCTTATTTTAATAGGGTGTAATTCTAAACCTTTATATTTTCTAGGTTTGCCAAGTACATCTGAAACAGTCATAAATCAACACCCGCTGCTAAGATGTTAGAAGAAAGCTTGCTGATGTAGTTACTTACATCAATACTTATTTTGTGCATTCATAAAAGCTCCTTTTCTCAAAGTAAAAGGGTGCGATATCATGCTACTGCACACTTTTCTTGTTTTGTTTTCATGACACATAAACCTCCTTTTGTAAAATATATTTAATTAATAAAAATAAAAGGATTATTTGCAGAAACCACGTTAAATAAATCGTACTTTGTCACAATATCTATGATTTAGTACATAGAATTAGCCAATTTAAGCACGCAAAAATAGATGTCTCTGTCATTTCACCTTTTATTTTGTAGATACTCAAATAAAGATAGTCATTGATGTATCCTAACATACGCCATAGTTACCTTACTGATTGTTAGTTGAACGAATCGGGCTTTTACTATATATGAAGAGGGGGATTTCAAGTAAGAAGAATAGGTTCTGTTAACTTATGGCGTATTTTAGCATAGCTCAATTATCTTTCGACACAAAATGAATCTACTGAATCAACATAAAAATACAAGGGGCTGGATTGCCTCTTGTATTTTTACGATTATTTAATTTTTTCTTTTAATGCTTTAGCGGCTTTAAATTTGGCTACATAAAATGCTGGAATCATCATTTCTTCACCAGTTTGTGGATTGCAGCCTTTACGGGCTACACGTTCGCTTTTAGCAAAATCACCAAATCCAGTAATGGAGACTTTTTCATTTGTAGCAATTGTATTTCCGATTGTGTTAAAGATTGTATCGACACTTGCTCGTGCTTTATCAGTAGTAAGCTTTGTGTTTACTAATTCCTCAAGTTCAGCTTGTACTTTTTGCTAATGCTACTGTATTCATTAAATTCATTCTCTTAAAATATATTTAATTAATTTTAAAAGGGGATATAGGTTGTCTTCCCTTGTAGACTGCGCAAGAGAATTGTATGAAATCCCTTCGTTGAGCCTTTAAATTGTTAATGCGTATAAAAATGATTATCATGAATCTTTATGTATCAACGATTATAACGTTTTAGCTTTTGGGACACGTTTCTTTCTTTTGCCATCTCTCCACGACTTTCTAGTGTTTTCAACTTTACATGTGGGGCATAATAATTCGTTTCCTTTTGCCTCAAATCGAGTTGGACAATTATTGCATTGCGCTGTGCCTTTTAGATTGCGTGTTAGGTTTTCATAAATGATTTCTCCAACAAGGCTCCATATAGTTTCTTTAAATCTCGAATTTCTTACATAAAAATATTTTACTAAATGATCCGTTAGTACATGCAAATCTGATTCAATTTTCAGTAACTCTTCCTTTAAATAGATAATAAACCCTACATCGCCCATTTCATCTTTGGACATTAATTTATGCTTAGTTTTATTGATATCTTCAAATACTTTTATTAATTCATGATTAATTTCAATCTTATTATTATGCATTAATTTCTTATAATCAAATTCACCAACTGTATTTTTAAAGCGAATTGGTTTATTCGGAATAAAGAAATTTAGTTTGTTAACAGTCGTAAGGTTGTTCGGATTTTTGGATAGCAATGGCAGTATTTGATTTTCCTCTTTATCCTTCGCATATTTAAAGAAATAGGGAAGTTTTTCTTTTGAATAACCTTTTAAAATAGCCTCAACATCTTTAGGCTTTTCAGGTAAATATAAAGTTTTTGCATAATCTATGACAAAGTTATTGTACATACACAACCATTTAATCGCTTGTAAATTTGGTTTTTCAGAATTCCAAATCTTGCTAATATCATTACTGATAATTCCTATATTCGCTTTATATGCACTTGTCAGGGCATGATATATAATATCATTATCGAGTATTTTGTCTTCTGCCTTGTGCATTTCATAATATAAAGGGACAATGTCCTTCATTTCTCTTTTGGCTACAGCTATTAGTGTAGGATTTTGCACAACTAAACTCTTATCGCCATCGTTATCGAATTGAAGAATTTTACTAATAGCATCTTTTACACTCGTATAAATTCCTTTCGTAATAAACCAATCCGCAATAGACGAATCTTTGATATTATTTCTAACGGCATGCTCTTTATATAAATGGGGGGCCCGCAAAATATCTACATCGCCAGCGTTAAAAATATTGCAATATACTTGGTCGGCTTGTAGTAAACCATTAGGGTTTGGATTTTTTAAAAATAGCCATTCACAAAAAGCATATAAATCAGGAATGATAAACGTATAGTAGCCATTGATGTTTAATTTGCCAGCCTTTGCTTCTTTTATTAGCTTGCGTTTTTTATTTTTAATAACCTCTCTGCAATGAGAATCGCTTAGCAGCTCTGGATATAGTAGCAAGGATTTTTGAAAATAGTTCATATTGGAATTTTCTTTGACTGCCCCTAAAACTCTCAACATTGTTTTCTTATCTTTACCTAACGTTAAAATATCATTAATTGTCGGGGCTGCGATGTCCTGAAGCTCCTCATCAGTCATCGTCACTAATGTTTGCAGCATCTGATAGTTCATGCTTGCTTTAGCGCCGATATCCTCAATATTTAACTTAGCAGATTCACAATTGTATGTTTTAAATTTGTCTTTATAGTCATCCCAGGAATCATAAAATTTCCACATTTTGAATTGTGATTTTGTTAGTATGATATTGATATTATCGGCAAGAATATCGTACTCCTTGCCATAAATATCAATGATTTTAGGGCTGCATTTCTTTTCTTCAATGAATTTTTTGAAGTCAAAAGGGGTTAATAAACCTTTCATCCAAGGCATTCGGAACATAAAGGATTTTTTAGATACAGTAGGTAGCATAATGCCGCAGCCATCCATATGCTCAATAGGAATGTCCATCCTTTGTCTTGTAATTTCAAATGTTTGGCTATCAATATAGTCAACAACAGAATTTACCTTAGTGGAAAAATCATCTACTACAACGATTCGATCAATATTAAACCTTGTCCATTTAGAAGAGGCTGAATTGGCTAATGCTAAATATGCTTGATATTTATTTGCATTTATACCGCCTTTACGATTAATAGTATTTAATGATAATCCACAGGTAATGGCATTTTCAGTAGCCGCATATAAATCTTCTTTAATCGCAACAATCTTTTTTGTTCGAATTTGTCCAGCGCTGGATGTAAAGTATTTATATTTTTTTTGCTGATAATAAAAGCCATTATGGATGATGGACTTTAAAATTTGATAATGAAATATTCTTATAACAAATAAATCTGTTGTAATTTCATTATTTTTAAATTTGCATAATCTTGTGAGCGAAGATTCAAATACGCCTATTTGATTCGTTATTTTTAAAGCATCTTCTCGCAAAATTCTCGGTTGGTGCTGTGGGTAGGATTCAATTAATATTGATAATTCAGATTTATATTTATTGACATAAGCATTCACGTAAAGTGATCTAGCTTCATATTGACCTAATTTATTTGTGTACCTTGTAAGCAATTGTTCCTCCGTGTGATTAACTGCTTCTTTCTCCTCAAGCAAATGAATAAACTCTTGCATTTCCTGTAGTTTGTTTTTTAGTTTATTTTTTAATCGTAATGCTTTAAAGTACATCTCATTTACATGCATTTCTTCATCTGTATAAAAATCCTTCGTTTCTAATGAGTGTAGATAAATTTGATTTTTTAATGTCAATTCATATTCTCCTCTCTCTATACAGAGCGAATTTTCATAAAAAGCTATAAAGGCTCTATCTATTTTTTAGTTATAATCGTAAATATATTTTCATAGCATATACTTAATGGATTTTAAAATTTGAATTCGTAATATGTATGTATATTAGACTTAATATATAGCGATTCGGCATATGTGATCGTACCAGTAAGCTGGTAGCGTTCGTAAATTTCTTTTTCAAGAGGATGTAACATATCTATTTGGTACATTTCTTCTAAATAGTATCGAAGTTCTGATAAATTCGTTGTTAATATATGCTCATTTCCTTTTGGTAAGTAAAAATTTTGAATTTCATGATTAAATTCTCTGACGCCATCATTAAGTGCTAACCCTTTTGTTCTTTGATTCATTAAATTTCCTCCAATTTTATGTTAGATTAAATATCTGTTTTGAAATATGTTTAATCAATTTTGATGAAAGAGAAGAACTACATTAGTAGTTTTTCAGACAGCTCTTTTAGATAAAGAAATGTAAGAGGAAAATATATTTCCTCCAAATTAAAATATTTCTACAGCATAATTGATAAAGACAATTGGTATCCATTCAATGTCATCAGTGCTAACGTTTAAGACAGTCCAATCATTTCTATTTTTATAATGGGTATGAATATAATCCTTTGCTGTATGTATCGCCTGCTTTTTACTATTTGCATCAATTGTTCGTTCAAAAGTAATATGAATTTTATCCTTAATAATTTCCACACTACCATCATCAAAGTATGGATGTAAGTCATATTCTGCGTCCTCATAAATAGCATCAATTGTATAAGTTGAAATTTGGTAAACGATTGTGTTAATAAGTTGAACATTGCCCATATATGATTCTCCTTTATATAAATTTGAAATAGATTTCTCATTTTTAAAACGAGATAACTTTGTTAAAATTTGCAGTTATTCTAAAATGCATCATGGAAGATTTTATCTATTAAATTTAGATTACTACAGAATTTCTGTAGTTACAAGTCAAAAATACAGATATAATGTACTTTATTTTAGTTTTTAGTATTTAACTTTAGTTTTTCTGTACAAAAATACAGTATTACTGTACAATGAGGTGGAGGAGGTGAAGTAATATGGGTGTTGGTCAAAAAATAAAAATGCTAAGAAAATCAAAAGGTCTTACACAAAGTGATTTAGCAAAAAAGCTTGATGTGGTTTCAACAGCTGTATCTGCTTGGGAAAGAGATGCCAATAAACCAATGCTTGATAAACTAACAATCATGGCAGATCTTTTTGATGTTCCTATTTCCTATTTCTTTGACGCAGAAGCTTTACCATTAAACGTAATTCCTGTACAGCCTAACTTTATAAAAATACCAATCCTAGGAACTATCGCATGTGGTGATCCAATTTTAGCAGAGGAAAATCATGATGGGTACAGGTATGAACTAGCAGATACGCTGCCTAAAGGGAATCTATTCTATTTAAAGGCTAAAGGGGATAGTATGGAACCCACAGTGCCGAATGGTTCCTATGTATTAATACGAGAGCAGCCTGAAGTAGAATATGGAGAGATCGCTGCAGTATTGGTAAATGGTGATACGGAAATGACCTTAAAGCGTGTGAAGAAACAGGGCGATACGATATTATTAATGCCAGATAACCCCGAACATGAGCCGTATATTATTACAGAAGAAAATCCAGCACATATTATTGGCAAAGCGGTACGCTATACGCAAGACTTATAAAGTAAACCTTTTAGTATGTTTAATAATAGCAAAGAAAAGACTTGGCTCATTCGCTTGGTCTTTTGTTTCTCTATGTGTGAAAGACAATCAGATAAAATGAAAGCAGAGAGGATAAATAAATGAATCCATATGAATTATATAAACAAGAACTAATCCAGCAGGTAGTGAAGAAAGAGGTAGATGCCTTTTATTTAATTGATTACGTCATTGAGCTATGTCAAAAGATTGATGAATTAGATTATAGGTTAAATAATAATGATATATAAATTAACATGAAATACAACATTGTCGATGAATCATGAGGGAAGGTTAAGGGAGAAAGTAGGAGTTTGTTAATTAAAAAGAAATCCTAATTTAACATGAAAATTAATTAATTATATTTAAAAATTGAAATAATGTGCTATGATGTATATATGATAAAAGTAGATAGATGTATTTATGGTAATGAAATGCATTTAGTTGAATATTTAACGACACGAGAGTATCTACCTAGCACACTTATCATTAAACATGAAAAGTTAGACTTGCGTAGTATAATTAGTGATAATATATTGTAGATATATAGTTAATTAAGAAAAGAAGGGATTCTAATGAAGTTAGGTATAACAAGAGAAGATATTGTAAATGCAGTGAAGTTAGACATAGAATTATTAATCAAAAGTCCTCAAAAAATAAAGGATGTAGTAAATAGATTAGAGAAAGACCATGACATTCCTAGAAGTGATGTTCTTCAACTTTTAAATACAGAAGCAACGCTTAAAAATATTGATCTTATGGAGCTAGGAATAATAGGTGAGACGATTGCATTAGCCTTAGGTAAGGGGAAGGACTGGCTGAATAAATATTTTAATCCACCGGAGATAGAGCGAATGAGCGTGTATAAAAGAGCAGAGGTGGATACAAGTATTTCGTTGTCTTTTAAGCCAGCTATCAAACTAAACGATAATGTTTTTATTATTGGTGTGTCAAGGCAAGATATAGCCAAGATGTATGACAAAGGGCTATTTACTTGGGATGAAAAGATACAGAGAGAAGGCAAAAGAAAGACATACAATAATGTTGTATTTTCTATTCCAAAACTAAACGAGGCTAGTGTTAGGGAAATAAAAGAACAGGTATTACAGAATGTTTTAGTTGAAAATGAGCTAGCTTATAATTTAGTAAAGGATTCCGCTGATGATGGGGTCGAGCTTTATTATAATGAAGAGACATTTGAACTGACTTTTGCGTCAAAATTTATAGGCCAAATTATTGATGGGATGCATCGGACAGCGGGTATACACATGGCCTGGATGGAAGACAATAATATAAGTGGCTACATGCCAATTCGCATATCAAATTATACGACGAAAGAAGCGACAAGATACCAATATGAATTGTCTAAAATGACACCAATTGATAAATCACGTTTACAAGTATTAAGCCATGAAAGAATAAATGATCGAATTGTTAATAATTTGAAAGTAGATGGTAGATTAAGAAACAGAATTTCCAATGTTTCAATTCCAGATAGGAAAATGGGCGAATTAGTTGCGTATATCGTATTGTCAGATGCTTTTTATCATCTATTTGAAAAACAGAATAATACAAAAACTGGCAAACTAACAGAGGAATTCAGCGAATATTTAACATATTTATTTGAATATTATGAGGACGACTATTTAAATGATGCTAGTTCTTTATTGTTTAAAAATAAGTTTTTTTATTGGCATGTATATATTTTTAAAAAGATGCTGGAAAACGCAGTTTCATTTCATTTGCTTCACAAAATAATTAATGTGGATTATTTTAATAAACACTTTGTATTGGAGTCATTTGGCACCAAACAAATCAATGATCATCAAATTAGAGGCGAAAAAGAAAAACAAGGGCTATGGTTGATGAATAAAATGCTTGCGGCTAGTGATTTGTTGAAAACATAAAGGAGGGATTACTTTGACAACACCAGAAAATTTATTTAATGAAGAGGTAAAACAATATTTTATTGCAGAATTCCCAGAAGAGAGTATTAAAAGACATCAAGCAATGGGGCTATTTAAAAATGCTAAACTTATTGAGGAAAGACTAGGAATTGATTTATATGATATGCCATATAGTGAATTAGATAAATTTTTATTAGGGAATGGCTATAAATCAAGCAATTCGGTAGTAAGGGATATCGTTCTGTTAAACCAATATATAAAGTGGGCTGAACTAAATGGTTTAGTAACAAACCAGACGAACAGGCTGTTTTCCACTTCGCGCAAATCTATTGAGAAATATATTTATAAAAATTTCAATACGATATATCGCAAAGAAGATATCGTCAATGGGTTGAAGCAAGAGAATGACTTATATTATTTAATTGGTCTTTGTTTGTTTGAAGGGATTGGTTCAGTTAATTTTGAAGAAATTCAAACTTTAACAGTTGATCAACTAGCTGAAAATAATAGTGAATATTTTATTCGTTTAAATAGAGGCCTATTGTCTATTAGCGAAGAGCTTTATCAAGGGTTAATGCAGTACGATAAAGTGTGTATGGATAAAAATTTACATTCTGAGTTTGTAGATAGTGAATATATATTTAAACCATTCAAAAGAAAAAATTCTGACAATAAGCTTGTTATTCATCCTGCTATTAGAAATAGAATGTGGAATGCTTTAAAGGAGTGCTTAGGAGATGAAACATTTAACCTTGCTACAGTTGTAAGGAGTAGCTTCAGCTACTATGCGTACATAGAAATGAAAAAATCAAATAATATGCTACTAACTACCGAAATCTTAAAACAAATAGCGGATAGACATGGTAAACATAAAAATATATATGGCTACTATTTGGGGAAAATTTTAGATGAATTAAATATCAAATTTATGAAGGAAAGCTATGGAGACTTTAAAATTGAGGATAAAATATTGAATAAAATATAATGTTTAACTGAGAACTACTTGGTTTTCAGTTAAATTAAAATTAATTAAATATAT